>NZ_JBNCAB010000028.1:0-78510 GCF_049805555.1 Burkholderia sp. DN3021
CCCCTTCCCATCCCGAACAGGACCGTGAAACGACTCTACGCCGATGATAGTGCGGATTCCCGTGTGAAAGTAGGTAATCGTCAGGCTCCCTCAAGCCAGAAACCCCCGCCCAAAAGGCGGGGGTTTTTGCATTGGCGCGGACAAACTGCAGGCCGGCCGAGCAAGGGGCAGCGCAGTCGGAGCCGGAGCCGGAGCCGGAGCCGGAGCCGGAGCGCCGAAGGTGTTGATCCGGGCAGTGCCGTCCATCTCCACGATTCGTCAGGCACACTCAGGCCAACCAGGTTGGCCCACCCGATGGCGGCTCGAGCTACCGCGACCCATCATCGCCATCTGCTGCTCGCCGCGACGGCGATTAATTCTGCACCCTGGCTGATCAGGCGGCTGGCAAATTCTTCGCTGCAACCTCCTTCCCCGATCTGCCCATCACCGGATACGGACTGGCGTAGCGTAGTCCTGCCTTTCAACGATCAGCCATCTCGTCGTGATCGCCGGCATCTTGAGCACATCCTCGACCAAAATCACAATTGTCGTTCAACGGTTGCAGGTTGCCGCTTGTGTCCCTGATCGCCGTATCGATTGCCCGCAACGGTCAACATGAAGAATCGTCCAGCGATCACTGATCGACTTGCGTCGTTCGCGTGAGCCAAATATTAACTGTCGCATGCCCGGTTTTCGGAGTGTTCTTGCTGCATGGCATCAAGACCAGCGTCACGTCGCTATCGAGCGTCATTTCATATTCGAAATCACTGATTTTTCTGCAAAGTTGCTTCCTTGGGCGCAAGGGAGGCATGTGGCCGGCTGTAAGAGGTCAGGCAGCGTCAGGCAGCAACACCCGCAGCGACACCCGCGAGCTCGTAAGGTGGCCGTCCTTAGAAACCCACACGGTTGCTCTTGACCAGCACTGGTCGGCTGTCTCGCAACACGTAGATCTTCTCGACGAGCGAATAGGCGATACCGCCGAGGCAGCCCCGACCTTCTCCCGGTAACGTGAAGTGCGTACCACCGGCATCTACGGCGGTCGATCGTACCGTGCATGCAGTACTTCGATCGCCGAGCGCGAAGTGTTCGGCCGGCGGAAACCGGTGGATCGCGTTCCGACCTTGATTCCGAATAGGCACGAGCATCGCCGGGCAGCAAGTGACGGACGTCGACGACTGCGCGTCGCAGGTCAGCTTTCCGGCGTCCTCGGATGTATGAGGCGCGGCGAAAGCTCCTGCGCAGAAGCCACCGCAGACATCCGAGTTCAGTTGAGCGAGGCGGGCATGGCACGGACTGGCGGGATGCCGCGTGTACGCCGCGGGTTCGCTGCGATAGGCCGACAAGGTGCTGCTGTTGGCTGGTTTGCGCGACGGATCGGCCGGCGCAATGCTGCAGAGCGTCCGCCGCGACGGCGCCGCCGCGGCGAGAGGCAATCGGGTGCGTGGGGTGCATATCGTTGCCAAGCAGCGGCCGCAGCACGTCGAGGCAGGCCGTGGTCGGACTCATCTTGTCGCGCGTCATTTCCGGAGCCTGCTGCGACGAGGTACACCGATACATCATCGAGCAGCCACGCGCGCCAGCGACGCCGCGACGCCCGTCGAGCCAAGGTAGCCAGCGTCGAGGACAGGTTTCAGCCGCTCATAGGCAGCAAGTGCGGCGGCCTCCTTCGGGCGTCCCCGGGGCGTGGCTGTCGGCCAATACCTGTTGGCGGATCTTCGCGATCGTGCTCGAGTGACATCAGGCATCCGCCGGACCGGTGACATGTACGGTCAAAGCCATGACAGCCATCACAAGAGCGAGCGGGCGCATCGGGATTCGTGCCGGGAACGGGCAGGCGACTCGGCATATATCGCGCGCCTTCCGGTGAAGTCGGCTAAGACGGGGGACGGGAAGGGGTCACGATGCCGTGCCGGAAGCCCGCGCTAGGTCTCAGATGCAACACCGAAAACGCGCGAGAGTCCTGTTGTGCGTACCGCCTGCAGGTTGCGAACAGGTAGCATGCAGTACCCGGATACGAAGCCTCTGTTTTCCGACGATAGAGGGGCTAAAGGCCCTCACGAACACTGAGCGGGGATCATCGAGGCTGCCCGGCACGAAATTTGCGGAAATTTTGCGTCTACCCGCTTGGCATTGTGCACGAGAGGTCGTATGATGGCGGTCTTTCGTTTTTAGCGCAGATGCAGATCAGCGCTAAAGGCGGAGTCTGACGAAGATGTGGCGCCGATCGGCAATACGTCGTGCTTGCCTTAGCCGGGCAAGGGCGGAGGATCGGCGGTAGCGCAAGTGTCGGGAAGAAGGTTGAAAATAATCTTCCTGATGTGCTTGACAAGAGTGCGATGCACCCCCATAATCGTCAGTTCTCTACGGAGGGGTGCCCGAGTGGCTAAAGGGGGCAGACTGTAAATCTGTTGGCTTACGCCTACGTTGGTTCGAATCCAACCTCCTCCACCAAGATATCAGCGTAGTTGAGCGGTAGGGAATCGTTAGTGGCCCGTGCGGGTGTAGCTCAATGGTAGAGCAGAAGCCTTCCAAGCTTACGACGAGGGTTCGATTCCCTTCACCCGCTCCAGACCGCGAAGTTGAAGCGTAAAGCGCCCATGTGGCTCAGTGGTAGAGCACTCCCTTGGTAAGGGAGAGGTCGGCAGTTCGATCCTGCCCATGGGCACCAGCAGTAAAAAGTCAGTGTCTTGTTTGCGCGCGGCGCAACCTGTGAAATTCCTTTTGGGAGTTGAAAATGGCCAAGGAAAAGTTTGAGCGGACCAAGCCGCACGTGAACGTTGGTACGATTGGTCACGTTGACCACGGCAAGACGACGCTGACGGCAGCGATCACGACGGTTCTGACGAAGAAGTTCGGCGGCGAAGCGAAGGCGTACGACCAGATCGACGCGGCACCGGAAGAAAAGGCGCGCGGCATCACGATCAACACGGCGCACGTCGAGTACGAAACGGCTAACCGCCACTACGCACACGTCGACTGCCCGGGCCACGCTGACTATGTGAAGAACATGATCACGGGCGCGGCACAGATGGACGGCGCGATCCTGGTTTGCTCGGCAGCAGACGGCCCGATGCCGCAAACGCGTGAGCACATCCTGCTGGCGCGTCAGGTTGGCGTTCCGTACATCATCGTGTTCCTGAACAAGTGCGACATGGTGGACGACGCTGAACTGCTCGAGCTGGTCGAGATGGAAGTTCGCGAACTCCTGTCGAAGTACGACTTCCCGGGCGACGACACGCCGATCGTGAAGGGTTCGGCGAAGCTGGCGCTGGAAGGCGACACGGGCGAGCTGGGCGAAGTGGCGATCATGAGCCTGGCCGACGCGCTGGACACGTACATCCCGACGCCGGAGCGTGCAGTTGACGGCGCGTTCCTGATGCCGGTGGAAGACGTGTTCTCGATCTCGGGCCGTGGTACGGTGGTGACGGGTCGTGTCGAGCGCGGCATCGTGAAGGTCGGCGAAGAAATCGAAATCGTCGGTATCAAGCCGACGGTGAAGACGACCTGCACGGGCGTTGAAATGTTCCGCAAGCTGCTGGACCAAGGTCAGGCAGGCGACAACGTCGGTATCCTGCTGCGCGGCACGAAGCGTGAAGACGTGGAGCGTGGCCAGGTTCTGGCGAAGCCGGGTTCGATCACGCCGCACACGCACTTCACGGCTGAAGTGTACGTGCTGAGCAAGGACGAAGGCGGCCGTCACACGCCGTTCTTCAACAACTACCGTCCGCAGTTCTACTTCCGTACGACGGACGTGACGGGCTCGATCGAGCTGCCGAAGGACAAGGAAATGGTGATGCCGGGCGACAACGTGTCGATCACGGTGAAGCTGATCGCTCCGATCGCGATGGAAGAAGGTCTGCGCTTCGCAATCCGCGAAGGCGGCCGTACCGTCGGCGCCGGCGTCGTCGCCAAGATCATCGAGTAAGCCAGTTATTCGTTGATCGACAGTTTTGGGGCTGGCAGTAGCCGGCCCCAGCATGGTTTAGGGGTATAGCTCAACTGGCAGAGCGTCGGTCTCCAAAACCGAAGGTTGGGGGTTCGATTCCCTCTGCCCCTGCCAAAAAATAGCCACGTGTCCTACGTGGCATTTGTTTTAAGGTGTTATGGCGAATCCATCCGTCGAAACTGTAAATACCTCCGGCGATAAGCTAGTGCTGGCCCTGGGCGTATTGCTGGTGTTGGCCGGATTCGTGGGCTTCTTCTGGCTGGCCAATCAGCAGTGGTATGTCCGCGGTGCCGCGTTGGCGGTAGGTATCATCGCTGGCGTGGCCGTCGGGCTGATGTCCGCACCTGGCAAGAGCCTCATCGCGTTTGCCAAGGATTCGTACAAGGAAGTCCGGAAGGTCGTTTGGCCCACCCGCAAGGAAGCAACGCAAACAACACTCGTCGTGTTCGGTTTCGTGCTCGTGATGGCGATTTTCCTCTGGTTGAGTGACAAATCGATCGAGTGGGTAATTTTCTCGGCGATTCTGGGTTGGAAATGATATGAGCGATACTCCGGCATCCCCGAGCGGAAAACGTTGGTACGTCGTGCACGCCTACTCCGGTATGGAGAAGAGCGTGCAACGTGCGCTTCAGGAGCGCATCGAACGTGCTGGCATGCAGGACAAATTCGGTCAGATCCTGGTTCCGACCGAAGAAGTGGTCGAAGTCAAAGGCGGCCACAAGGCTGTGACCGAGCGTCGTTTCTTCCCCGGCTACGTGCTGGTGGAAATGGAAATGACGGACGAAACGTGGCACCTCGTGAAGAACACCGCGAAGGTCACCGGCTTCGTCGGCGGTGCGCGTAACCGCCCGACCCCGATTTCCCCGAAGGAAGTCGAGAAGATCATGTCGCAGATGCAGGAAGGCGTCGAAAAGCCGCGCCCGAAGACCCTGTTCGAAGTTGGCGAGATGGTGCGTGTCAAGGAAGGCCCGTTTACGGACTTCAACGGCACCGTCGAAGAAGTCAACTACGAAAAATCGCGCGTGCGTGTGTCGGTCACCATCTTTGGCCGCTCAACCCCGGTCGAACTCGAGTTCGGCCAGGTCGAAAAAGTTTGATCCCGATTCGGTGGGCAGCCTCGGCTGCCCACCTTCGCGCTTACGGCCCGCGTTACGGCCGTTGAGGAGCGTCAGTAGCCAGCGGCGAAAGCGCGTTATCACTCACCGAACGCCGCCTGGCGTTCCAACGAGGTTTTCAAATGGCAAAGAAGATTGTCGGCTTTATCAAGCTGCAGATCCCTGCAGGTAAAGCCAACCCGTCGCCGCCGGTCGGTCCGGCACTGGGCCAGCGCGGCCTGAACATCATGGAGTTCTGCAAGGCGTTCAACGCGCAGACTCAAGGCATGGAGCCGGGTCTGCCGGTGCCGGTGGTCATCACGGCATTCGCTGACAAGAGCTTCACGTTCGTGATGAAGACGCCGCCGGCGACCGTCCTGATCAAGAAGGCGGCGAAGGTGGACAAGGGCTCGAGCAAGCCGCATACCGACAAGGTCGGTTCGATCACGCGCGCTCAAGCTGAAGAAATCGCGAAGACCAAGATGCCGGACCTTACGGCAGCTGATCTGGACGCAGCCGTTCGCACCATCGCTGGTAGCGCACGCTCGATGGGCATCACTGTGGAGGGCGTGTAAATGGCTAAGATCTCCAAGCGCCGTCAGGCATTTGCCGCCAAGGTCGATCGTCAGAAGCTGTACGCGATCGAAGACGCACTGAGCCTCGTGAAGGAATGCGCGAGCGCGAAGTTCGACGAGTCGATCGACGTCGCAGTCCAGCTCGGCATCGATGCAAAGAAGTCGGACCAGGTCGTTCGTGGTTCGGTCGTTCTGCCGGCCGGTACGGGCAAGTCGGTTCGCGTTGCCGTGTTCGCGCAAGGCGAGAAGGCCGAGCAGGCTCGTGCAGCAGGCGCGGAAATCGTCGGTATGGAAGACCTGGCTGAGCAGATCAAGGCTGGCCAGATGGACTTCGACATCGTGATCGCTTCGCCGGACACGATGCGTATCGTCGGTACGCTCGGCCAGATCCTCGGCCCGCGCGGCCTGATGCCGAACCCGAAGGTCGGTACGGTCACGCCGGACGTCGCGACCGCCGTCAAGAACGCGAAGGCTGGTCAGGTGCAATTCCGTGTCGACAAGGCCGGTATCATCCACGCGACCATCGGCCGCGCATCGTTCGAGCCGACCGCACTGCGTTCGAACCTGTCGGCGCTGATCGAAGCGCTGCAGAAGGCAAAGCCGGCAACGAGCAAGGGCGTGTACCTGCGCAAGATCGCACTGTCGAGCACGATGGGCGTCGGCGTGCGTGTCGACCAGGCTACGCTGGCAGCACAGTAAGCAAGTATTCAGGCCGCTTCGCTTGCGAAGCGGCCTTCATGGGCTTTGGGCGGTTGTTCGTGCAGCAAGGCGGGCAACCGGTTATCAAAGACCGTTGGTGGGGCGCAGCAGGCAGGCGATCCCTTAATTCAAGCCAACGCAGATGGCGAACCCGAAAAAGTTTTGCAGTGGTGAAGCCGCAGGCCGTGAAGCGATTCGCGGCGTGAGGTGGAAATACTCCTAACGAGGTCGGACGCCGTTGTTGAACGAGGTACGTGAGGTTTCGTGCCGAACGTATCGTTTCTGGAGGCTAACCGTGCCGCTTAATAGAGAAGACAAGCAAGCCGTCGTAGCTGAGGTTTCCGCGCAAGTCGCGAAGGCCCAGACCGTTGTGCTGGCTGAGTATCGTGGAATTGCGGTTGGCGATCTGACCAAGCTGCGCGCGCAAGCGCGTGAGCAACAGGTTTACCTGCGCGTGTTGAAGAACACGCTGGCGCGTCGCGCTGTCGAAGGTACGCCGTTTGCTCCGCTGGCAGAGCAGATGACTGGTCCGTTGATCTACGGCATCTCGGAAGATGCAATTGCTGCTGCTAAGGTCGTCAACGACTTCAGCAAGAGCAATGACAAGTTGGTCATCAAGGCTGGTTCGTTCGATGGCAAGGTGATGGACAAGGCTGGCGTGCAAGCGCTGGCAAGCATCCCGAGCCGCGAAGAACTGCTCTCGAAGCTGCTGTTCGTTATGCAATCGCCTGTTTCGGGCTTCGCGCGTGCTCTGGCCGCGCTGGCCGAGAAGAAGCAAGCGGAAGCTGCGTAATCGAACGTGCATCAGCGTCATTGATCGCTGGCTGTATCCGAATTCAATTTAGGAGTATTTCAAATGGCAATCGCAAAAGAAGACATCCTGGCAGCAGTCGAAGGGATGACCGTTCTGGAACTGAACGAACTGGTCAAGGCGTTCGAAGAGAAGTTTGGCGTGTCGGCAGCTGCAGTGGCAGTCGCTGGCCCGGCAGGCGGCGGCGCTGCTGCTGCTGCTGAAGAGAAGACCGAGTTCACGGTCGTTCTGGCTGAAGCAGGCGGCAACAAGGTTGCAGTCATCAAGGCAGTTCGCGAACTGACGGGCCTGGGCCTGAAGGAAGCGAAGGACCTGGTTGACGGCGCACCGAAGGCTGTCAAGGAAGGCGTCGACAAGGCTGCATCGGAAGAAGCCAAGAAGAAGCTGGAAGACGCAGGCGCGAAGGTCGAAATCAAGTAAGTTTCGACGCGCTGTGCGAAGGCTGGCGGTATTTTCACCGCCGGCCTTTTTGTGCTTTGTGGGGACGTTATTCTGGCACTCATTCGGGAGCCCGAATAATTGGCCCCAGAAGCCAAAGAAAACCGTCTAATCGTTGTCATTGGTCACGATTGGCGTTTCTCTTTGTCTTCTGAAGCGACTGCAGAAGGCAAGTTTGGTCGGGTAGCGGGCAACACAGGCATCCGCTGCCGTCAGCCAGCGGTTGGTAGCGGCCAACCACCAAGCTTCTCGGCTCGTTCAAGCCGTCGGACGGCCATCGGGTCTCAGTCGGTGAACACTCGGGTTTGAAACGTCCAGGTATTCCGCCTCGATAGCACCCGCCGTGATTCGGAGATCGTATGCAATATTCCTTCACCGAGAAGAAGCGCATTCGCAAGAGTTTCGCGAAGCGCCCCATCGTTCACCAAGTTCCTTTCTTGCTGGCTACCCAGCTTGAATCATTCAGCACGTTTCTGCAAGCCGATGTGCCGGCCACGCAACGCAAGCCTGAAGGTTTGCAGGCCGCGTTCACGTCGGTATTCCCCATTGTTTCGCACAACGGTTTCGCACGTCTCGAGTTCGTGAGCTATGCGTTGTCCGCGCCGGCATTCAACATCAAGGAATGCCAGCAGCGTGGCCTGACGTACTGTTCCGCGCTGCGCGCGAAGGTCCGCCTTGTCATCCTCGACAAGGAATCGCCGAACAAGCCGGTCGTCAAGGAAGTGAAGGAGCAGGAAGTGTACATGGGCGAACTTCCGCTCATGACGCCGACGGGCTCGTTCGTCATCAACGGCACCGAGCGTGTCATCGTCTCGCAGCTGCACCGTTCGCCGGGCGTGTTCTTCGAACACGACAAGGGCAAGACGCACAGCTCGGGCAAGCTGCTGTTCTCGGCACGGATCATTCCGTACCGCGGCTCGTGGCTCGACTTCGAATTCGATCCGAAGGACATCCTGTACTTCCGCGTCGACCGTCGCCGCAAGATGCCGGTCACGATCCTGCTGAAGGCCATCGGCCTGACGCCGGAACAGATCCTCGCGAACTTCTTCGTGTTCGACAACTTCACGCTGATGGACGAAGGCGCGCAACTCGAGTTCGTGCCCGAGCGTCTGCGTGGCGAAGTCGCGCGTTTCGACATCACGGATCGCGATGGCAAGGTCATCGTCCAGAAGGACAAGCGGATCAACGCGAAGCACATTCGCGACCTCGAAGCCGCGAAGACCAAGTTCATCTCGGTGCCGGAAGACTATCTGCTCGGCCGCGTGCTGGCGAAGAACGTCGTCGACGGCGATACCGGCGAAGTGATCGCGAGCGCGAACGACGAAGTCACGGAAAGCGTGCTCGAGAAGCTGCGCGAAGCGGGCATCAAGGACATCCAGACGCTCTACACGAACGATCTGGACCAGGGTCCGTACATCTCGTCGACGCTGCGTGTCGACGAAACGACCGACAGGACGGCCGCGCGCATCGCGATCTACCGCATGATGCGTCCGGGCGAGCCGCCGACCGAGGAAGCGGTCGAGGCACTGTTCAACCGTCTGTTCTACAGCGAAGAAGCGTACGACCTGTCGAAGGTCGGCCGTATGAAGTTCAACCGCCGCGTCAGCCGTGACGAGATCACCGGCCCGATGACGCTGCAGGACGACGACATCCTCGCGACGATCAAGATCCTCGTCGAGCTGCGCAACGGCAAGGGCGAAGTGGACGACATCGACCACCTCGGCAACCGTCGTGTGCGTTGCGTCGGCGAACTGGCGGAAAACCAGTTCCGCGCCGGTCTCGTGCGCGTCGAGCGCGCGGTCAAGGAACGCCTCGGCCAGGCCGAAAGCGAAAACCTGATGCCGCACGACCTGATCAACTCGAAGCCGATTTCGTCGGCGATCCGCGAGTTCTTCGGTTCGTCGCAGCTTTCGCAGTTCATGGACCAGACCAACCCGCTGTCGGAAATCACGCACAAGCGCCGTGTTTCCGCACTGGGCCCGGGCGGTCTGACGCGCGAGCGTGCAGGCTTTGAAGTCCGCGACGTGCACCCGACCCACTACGGCCGCGTGTGCCCGATCGAAACGCCGGAAGGTCCGAACATCGGCCTGATCAACTCGCTCGCACTGTACGCGCACCTGAACGAGTACGGCTTCCTCGAGACGCCGTACCGCAAGGTCGTGGACAGCAAGGTGACCGACCAGATCGACTACCTGTCGGCGATCGAAGAAGGCCGCTACATGATCGCGCAGGCGAACGCCGCGATCGACGAGAACGGCACGCTGATCGACGAACTCGTGTCGTCGCGCGAAGCCGGCGAAACGATGATGGTCACGCCGGACCGCATCCAGTACATGGACGTCGCGCCGTCGCAGATCGTGTCGGTCGCAGCCTCGCTGATCCCGTTCCTCGAGCACGACGATGCGAACCGAGCACTGATGGGCTCGAACATGCAGCGTCAGGCCGTGCCGTGTCTGCGTCCGGAAAAGCCGGTCGTTGGTACGGGCATCGAGCGCACCTGCGCGGTTGACTCGGGCACGACGGTTCAGGCGTTCCGCGGCGGCGTCGTCGACTATGTCGACGCAGGCCGTATCGTGATTCGCGTGAACGACGACGAAGCGGTCGCAGGTGAAGTCGGTGTCGACATCTACAACCTGATCAAGTACACGCGTTCGAACCAGAACACGAACATCAACCAGCGTCCGATCGTGAAGATGGGCGACAAGGTCTCGCGCGGCGACGTGCTGGCCGACGGCGCCTCGACGGACCTGGGCGAGCTCGCGCTCGGCCAGAACATGCTGATCGCGTTCATGCCGTGGAACGGCTACAACTTCGAGGATTCGATCCTGATCTCGGAGAAGGTCGTGGCCGACGATCGCTACACGTCGATCCACATCGAAGAGCTGAACGTCGTTGCACGCGACACGAAGCTCGGGCCGGAAGAAATCACGCGCGACATCTCGAACCTGGCGGAAGTCCAGCTCGGCCGTCTCGACGAATCGGGCATCGTGTACATCGGTGCTGAAGTCGAAGCGGGCGACGTGCTGGTCGGCAAGGTCACGCCGAAGGGCGAGACCCAGCTGACGCCGGAAGAGAAGCTGCTGCGCGCGATCTTCGGCGAGAAGGCCTCGGACGTGAAGGACACGTCGCTGCGCGTGCCGTCGGGCATGAGCGGTACCGTGATCGACGTCCAGGTGTTCACGCGTGAAGGCATCCAGCGCGACAAGCGTGCGCAACAGATCATCGACGACGAACTGAAGCGCTACCGTCTCGACCTGAACGACCAGCTCCGCATCGTGGAAGGCGACGCGTTCCAGCGTCTCGCGCGTATGCTCGTGGGCAAGGTCGCGAACGGCGGTCCGAAGAAGCTCGCGAAGGGCACGAAGATCGACCAGGCTTACCTGGAAGACCTCGACCACTACCACTGGTTCGACATCCGCCTGGCGGACGACGAAGCAGCGGCGCAGCTCGAAGCGATCAAGAACTCGATCGAGGAAAAGCGTCACCAGTTCGACCTCGCGTTCGAAGAGAAGCGCAAGAAGCTCACGCAAGGCGACGAACTGCCGCCGGGCGTGCTGAAGATGGTCAAGGTGTACCTCGCGGTGAAGCGCCGTCTGCAGCCTGGCGACAAGATGGCTGGCCGTCACGGTAACAAGGGTGTCGTGTCGAAGATCGTCCCGATCGAAGACATGCCGTACATGGCCGATGGCCGTCCGGCAGACGTCGTGCTGAACCCGCTCGGCGTGCCGTCGCGGATGAACGTGGGTCAGGTTCTGGAAGTGCACCTCGGCTGGGCCGCGAAGGGCCTCGGCTGGCGTATCGGCGAAATGCTGCAGCGTCAGGCGAAGATCGAGGAACTGCGCGTGTTCCTGACGAAGATCTACAACGAGTCGGGCCGCCAGGAAGATCTGGAAAGCTTCACCGACGACGAGATCCTCGAACTCGCGAAGAACCTGCGCGAAGGCGTGCCGTTCGCAACGCCGGTGTTCGACGGTGCGACCGAGGAAGAAATGGGCAAGATGCTCGACCTCGCGTTCCCGGACGACATCGCGGAACAGCTCGGCATGAACCCGTCGAAGAACCAGGTCCGTCTGTACGACGGCCGCACGGGTGAAATGTTCGAACGTCGCGTGACGCTTGGCTACATGCACTACCTGAAGCTGCACCACTTGGTCGACGACAAGATGCACGCGCGTTCGACCGGCCCGTACTCGCTCGTCACGCAGCAGCCGCTGGGTGGTAAGGCGCAGTTCGGTGGCCAGCGTTTCGGTGAAATGGAAGTGTGGGCACTCGAAGCGTACGGCGCGTCCTACGTGCTGCAGGAAATGCTGACGGTGAAGTCGGACGACGTGACCGGCCGGACGAAGGTGTACGAAAACCTGGTCAAGGGCGATCACGTGATCGATGCAGGCATGCCGGAATCCTTCAACGTGCTCGTGAAGGAAATCCGCTCGCTCGGTATCGATATCGATCTCGACCGCAATTAATCGGACTACGGAGAGAAAGCAATGAAAGCTCTGCTCGATCTATTCAAGCAAGTCCAACAGGAAGAAGTTTTCGACGCGATCAAGATCGGTCTGGCTTCGCCTGACAAGATCCGTTCGTGGTCGTTCGGCGAAGTGAAGAAGCCGGAGACCATCAACTACCGTACGTTCAAGCCGGAACGCGATGGTCTCTTCTGCGCGAAGATCTTCGGGCCGATCAAGGACTACGAGTGCCTGTGCGGCAAGTACAAGCGTCTGAAGCATCGCGGCGTGATCTGCGAGAAGTGCGGCGTCGAAGTGACGCTGGCGAAGGTGCGCCGCGAGCGCATGGGCCACATCGAACTGGCCTCGCCGGTCGCGCACATCTGGTTCCTGAAGTCGCTGCCGTCGCGTCTGGGCATGGTGCTCGACATGACGCTGCGCGACATCGAACGCGTGCTGTACTTCGAAGCGTACGTGGTGATCGAACCGGGCATGACGCCGCTGAAGGCGCGGCAGATCATGACCGAAGAGGATTACTACAATAAGGTCGAGGAATACGGCGACGAATTCCGTGCCGAGATGGGCGCGGAAGGCGTGCGTGAGCTGCTGCGCGCGATCAACATCGACGAGCAGGTCGAGACGCTGCGCACCGAGCTGAAGAACACCGGCTCGGAAGCGAAGATCAAGAAGTACGCGAAGCGCCTGAAGGTCCTCGAGGCATTCCAGCGCTCGGGCATCAAGCCCGAGTGGATGATCCTCGAAGTGCTGCCGGTGCTGCCGCCGGAACTGCGTCCGCTCGTGCCGCTGGACGGCGGCCGTTTCGCGACGTCGGACCTGAACGACCTGTATCGCCGCGTGATCAACCGTAACAACCGGTTGAAGCGTCTGCTCGAGCTGAAGGCGCCTGAAATCATCGTCCGCAACGAAAAGCGGATGCTGCAGGAAGCCGTCGACTCGCTGCTCGACAACGGTCGTCGCGGCAAGGCGATGACGGGCGCGAACAAGCGTCCGCTGAAGTCGCTCGCCGACATGATCAAGGGCAAGGGCGGTCGTTTCCGTCAGAACCTGCTGGGCAAGCGCGTCGACTACTCGGGCCGTTCGGTCATCGTGGTCGGCCCGACGCTGAAGCTGCACCAGTGCGGTCTGCCGAAGCTGATGGCGCTCGAGCTGTTCAAGCCGTTCATCTTCAACAAGCTGGAAGTGATGGGCGTCGCGACGACCATCAAGGCTGCGAAGAAGGAAGTCGAGAACCAGACGCCGGTGGTGTGGGACATCCTCGAAGAGGTGATCCGCGAGCACCCGGTGATGCTGAACCGTGCGCCGACGCTGCACCGTCTCGGTATCCAGGCGTTCGAGCCCGTGCTGATCGAAGGCAAGGCGATCCAGCTGCACCCGCTCGTCTGTGCGGCGTTCAACGCCGACTTCGACGGTGACCAGATGGCCGTCCACGTGCCGCTGTCGCTCGAAGCGCAGATGGAAGCGCGCACGCTGATGCTGGCGTCGAACAACGTGCTGTTCCCGGCCAACGGCGATCCGTCGATCGTGCCGTCGCAGGATATCGTGCTGGGTCTGTACTACGCGACCCGCGAAGCGATCAACGGCAAGGGCGAAGGCCTGTCGTTCACGGGCGTGTCGGAAGTGATCCGCGCGTACGAGAACAAGGAAGTCGAGCTGGCATCGCGCGTCAACGTGCGGATCACCGAAATGGTCCACAACGAAGACAAGTCGGAAGGCGCACCGGCATTCGTGCCGAAGATCTCGCTGTACGCGACGACCGTCGGTCGCGCGATCCTGTCGGAGATCCTGCCGCACGGCCTGCCGTTCTCGGTGCTGAACAAGCCGCTGAAGAAGAAGGAAATCTCGCGCCTGATCAACACGGCGTTCCGCAAGTGCGGTCTGCGCGCGACGGTGGTGTTCGCCGACCAGTTGATGCAGTCGGGTTTCCGACTCGCGACGCGCGCCGGCATTTCGATCTGCGTGGACGACATGCTCGTGCCGCCGCAGAAGGAAACGATCGTCGGCGACGCCGCGAAGAAGGTGAAGGAATACGACCGCCAGTACATGTCGGGTCTCGTCACCGCGCAGGAACGCTACAACAACGTGGTCGACATCTGGTCGGCGACGTCGGAAGCGGTCGGCAAGGCGATGATGGAGCAGCTGTCGACGGAGCCGGTGACGGACCGCGACGGCAACGAGACGCGCCAGGAGTCGTTCAACTCGATCTACATGATGGCCGACTCGGGCGCCCGGGGTTCGGCGGTGCAGATTCGTCAGCTGGCCGGTATGCGTGGCCTGATGGCGAAGCCGGACGGCTCGATTATCGAGACGCCGATTACCGCGAACTTCCGCGAAGGCCTGAACGTGTTGCAGTACTTCATCTCGACCCACGGTGCACGTAAGGGTCTGGCTGATACGGCACTGAAGACTGCGAACTCGGGTTACCTGACGCGTCGTCTGGTCGACGTCACGCAGGATCTGGTCGTGGTCGAGGACGATTGCGGCACGTCGAACGGCGTCGCGATGAAGGCGCTGGTCGAAGGCGGTGAAGTCGTCGAAGCACTGCGCGACCGTATCCTCGGCCGCGTCGCGGTCGCGGACGTCGTGAATCCGGAAACGCAGGAAACGCTGTACGAATCGGGCACGCTGCTCGACGAAACGGCGGTCGAGGAAATCGAACGCCTCGGCATCGACGAAGTGCGCGTGCGCACGCCGCTGACCTGCGAAACGCGTTACGGCCTGTGTGCAGCCTGCTACGGCCGTGACCTCGGCCGCGGCTCGCTCGTGAACGTCGGCGAAGCAGTCGGCGTGATCGCGGCACAGTCGATCGGTGAACCGGGCACGCAGCTGACGATGCGTACGTTCCACATCGGTGGTGCGGCATCGCGTGCGGCAGTGGCCTCGTCGGTCGAAGCGAAGAGCAACGGTATCGTGCGCTTCACGGCGACGATGCGCTACGTCACGAACGCGAAGGGCGAGCAGATCGTCATTTCCCGTTCGGGCGAAGCGATGATCACCGACGACTTCGGTCGCGAGCGCGAGCGTCACAAAGTGCCGTACGGCGCGACGCTGCTGCAGCTCGACGGCGCGACCATCAAGGCAGGCACGCAGCTCGCCACGTGGGATCCGCTGACGCGTCCGATCATCACCGAGTACGGTGGTACGGTGAAGTTCGAGAACGTCGAGGAAGGCGTGACGGTCGCGAAGCAGATCGACGACGTGACCGGCCTGTCGACGCTGGTCGTGATCGACGTGAAGCGTCGCGGTTCGCAGGCTTCGAAGAGCGTGCGTCCGCAGGTGAAGCTGCTCGACGCAAACGGCGAAGAAGTGAAGATTCCGGGCACGGAACACGCAGTGCAGATCGGCTTCCAGGTCGGCGCACTGATTACCGTGAAGGATGGCCAGCAGGTGCAGGTCGGTGAAGTGCTCGCACGTATCCCGACCGAAGCGCAGAAGACGCGTGACATTACCGGCGGTCTGCCGCGGGTGGCGGAACTGTTCGAAGCGCGTTCGCCGAAGGATGCCGGCATTCTCGCGGAAGTCACCGGTACGACGTCGTTCGGTAAGGACACGAAGGGCAAGCAGCGTCTCGTCATCACGGATCTCGAGGGCAACCAGCACGAGTTCCTGATCGCGAAGGAAAAGCAGGTGCTGGTCCACGATGCTCAGGTCGTCAACAAGGGCGAAATGATCGTGGACGGTCCGGCCGATCCGCACGACATCCTGCGTCTGCAGGGTATCGAAGCGCTGTCGCGCTACATCGTCGACGAAGTGCAGGACGTGTACCGTCTGCAGGGCGTGAAGATCAACGACAAGCACATCGAGGTGATCGTTCGCCAGATGCTGCGTCGTGTGCAGATCACCGACAACGGCGATACGCGCTTCATCCCGGGCGAACAGGTCGAACGTTCCGACATGCTGGACGAGAACGATCGCATGATCGCCGAGGACAAGCGTCCGGCTTCGTACGACAACGTACTGCTCGGTATCACGAAGGCGTCGCTGTCGACCGACTCGTTCATCTCGGCGGCATCGTTCCAGGAAACGACCCGCGTGCTGACCGAAGCGGCGATCATGGGCAAGCGCGACGATCTGCGCGGCCTGAAGGAAAACGTGATCGTCGGCCGTCTGATTCCGGCCGGTACGGGTCTCGCGTTCCACAAGGCACGCAAGGCGAAGGAATCGTCGGATCGCGAGCGTTTCGACCAGATCGCAGCAGAAGAGGCGTTCGATTTCGGCACGCCGAGCACGCCTGCTGCGGAAGAGCCGCAACAGCACCCGGCAGCCGAATAAGCGCGGGCGGCGCGAGCCGCCTCGCCTCGCTGTCATCGAAACCGCCCGGTTTTGCCGGGCGGTTTTTTTTATCCGTCGTTCACGCGCATGACGCGCTTGCGCATCGCCGGCACCAGCTGCCTGCGAGCGGCGCTCCACATGGCTGCAGGTGCTGTTGCAGGCATCGCGATCGCTTGCGGCGCGGCCGAGGCAGGCCCGTCATGCGCGCGAACAAACCCTGTCCGATCGGCCAACGTTGCACGATTCGCCACGCGTCGCGCGAGCGGGTTGTTAAAATTGCGGTCATCCTTCCGCCGTCCTCGTTCTCACTCATGTCCCGCGCCCTCGAAATTCTCGACGAAGTCTTTGGTTATTCCGCCTTTCGCGGCCAGCAGGGCGAGATCGTCGAGCACGTCGCCGGCGGCGGCGATTGCCTCGTGCTGATGCCGACCGGCGGCGGCAAGTCGCTGTGCTACCAGATCCCGGCACTGCTGCGGCGCGAGGCCGGGCAGGGCGCCGGCATCGTCGTGTCGCCGCTGATCGCGCTGATGCAGGACCAGGTCGCCGCGCTGCGCGAAGTCGGCGTGCGCGCGGCCTATCTGAATTCGACGCTGTCGGGCGCCGAGGCTGCGGCGACCGAGCGCGCGCTGCGCGAAGGCGAGATCGACCTGCTGTATGTCGCACCTGAACGCCTGATGACGGGGCGTTTCCTCGAGTTGCTCGAGCGCGCGAAGATCGGCCTGTTCGCGATCGACGAAGCGCACTGCGTGTCGCAATGGGGGCACGATTTCCGTCCGGAATACATCCAGTTGTCGGTGCTGCACGAGCGGTTTCCGTCGGTGCCGCGCATCGCGCTGACCGCCACGGCCGATGCGATCACGCGCGACGAGATCATCCATCGCCTCGCGCTCGACGACGCACGCGTATTCATATCGAGCTTCGATCGCCCGAACATCCGCTACCGGATCGTCGAAAAGGACAACGCGCGTTCGCAGCTGCTCGACTTCATCCGCGCCGAACACACGAATGCCGACGGCACGACCGATGCGGGCGTCGTCTATTGCCTGTCGCGCCGCAAGGTCGAGGAAACGGCCGAGTGGCTGAAGGCGCAGGGCGTGCGCGCGCTGCCGTATCACGCGGGGATGGAGTTCGAGGTGCGGCAGAAGCACCAGGAAATGTTCCAGCGCGAGGAGGGCATCGTGATGTGCGCGACGATCGCGTTCGGCATGGGCATCGACAAGCCCGACGTGCGCTTCGTCGCGCACCTGGATCTGCCGAAGAGCGTCGAAGGCTATTACCAGGAAACCGGTCGCGCGGGCCGCGACGGGATGCCCGCGAATGCGTGGATGGCGTACGGCCTCGGCGACGTCGTCCAGCAGCGCAAGATGATCGACGAGTCCGACGCGGACGACGCGCACAAGCGCGTGCAGACGTCGAAGCTCGACGCGCTGCTCGGGCTGTGCGAGACGATCTCGTGCCGCCGCGTGCGGCTGCTGAACTACTTCGGCGAGGCGAGCCAGCCGTGCGGCAACTGCGACACGTGCCTCGAGCCGCCCGATTCGTGGGACGCGACGCGCGAGGCGCAGATGGCGCTGTCGTGCGTGTTCCGCGCGCAGCGTTCGAGCGGCTTCAATTTCGGGTCGAGCCACCTGATCGAAATCCTGCGCGGCGGGCGCACCGAGAAGGTGTTGCAGCGCGGGCACGACCAGCTCAGCACGTTCGGGATCGGCGCGTCGCTATCCGAGCCCGAGTGGCGCGCGATTTTCCGGCAGCTCGTCGCGTACGGCTACCTGGCGGTCGACCATGGCGGCTTCGGTGCGCTCATGCTGACCGAGGCCGCGAAGCCCGTGCTGAAGAACGAGGAGAAGGTCACGCTGCGCCGCTACGTGAAGCCGCAGCGCACGCGACAGTCGTCGAGCCGCAGCGGCACGCGCGTCGATCCGACGGCCGGCATGGGCACCCGCGAGCGCGCACGGTGGGACGCGCTGCGCGCGTGGCGCGCGGAAACCGCGAAGACGGACGGCGTGCCGGCCTACGTGATCTTCCACGACGCGACGCTCGCCGAGATCGCGCGCAACGCGCCGGAGACGATCGACGACCTGCGCCATATCCCCGGCATGGGCGTGCGCAAGCTCGAGCGCTTCGGCGACGAGATCATCGACGTCGTCGAATCGGCCTGACACAGGTGTTCCGACCCTTCCGGCAAACCACGCGGCTGGCCGGCAAATCACGCAAGCCGTTGACTTAGTTGGCATTTCCGGAATATTATGTTGGGTTCCGGTATTCGGTGGGCCGAGTCGCGTTCGAAGGTTCGCGTCCGTTTCGCCGGTTCGGAAGTCAACTGTGCGCCGATTCTCGCTTTGCCCGAAATCGGTGTGCGGATTTTGTTCAATTTCAGGAATAAACAATGCCAACCATCAACCAACTGGTTCGCAAAGGCCGTCAGTCGGAAACGACGAAGAGCAAGAGCCCGGCCCTGCAGGACTGCCCCCAGCGTCGCGGCGTGTGCACCCGTGTGTACACGACGACGCCGAAGAAGCCGAACTCGGCACTCCGTAAGGTCGCCAAGGTTCGTCTGACGAACGGCTTCGAAGTGATTTCGTACATCGGCGGTGAAGGCCACAACCTGCAGGAACACTCGGTTGTGCTGATCCGCGGCGGCCGTGTGAAGGACTTGCCGGGTGTGCGTTACCACATGGTTCGCGGCTCGCTGGATACCCAGGGCGTCAAGGACCGTAAGCAAGCGCGCTCGAAGTACGGCGCGAAGCGTGCAAAGGCTGCCAAGTAAGCAGTTTTTGATCAGGGATCGCCTCTGGGCGGTCAAGGCGGGAGTGCCGGATTGCCGGTGCTGTCGAGTAAGTGGTCACCCGGCCAAGCTGGTTAGTCGTGAAGATGTGATCGGGTTTGTTGGTGGCCGCGGAGCTGGATACAGCTCCAACTGAACAAGTAAAGGAAGAATCATGCCGCGTCGTCGCGAAGTCCCCAAGCGGGAAGTGTTGCCGGATCCGAAGTTCGGCAACGTTGATGTAGCCAAGTTCATGAACATGCTGATGCTGTCCGGCAAGAAATCGGTCGCAGAGCGCATCGTTTATGGCGCATTCGAACAGATCCAGACCAAGGGTGGCAAGGACCCGCTGGAAGTGTTCACGGTTGCGCTCAACAACGTGAAGCCGGTGGTCGAAGTGAAGAGCCGTCGCGTTGGTGGTGCCAACTATCAAGTTCCGGTCGAAGTGCGCCCGTCGCGTCGTATGGCATTGGCGATGCGCTGGCTGCGTGAGGCTGCGAAGAAGCGCAGCGAGAAGTCGATGGCTCTGCGTCTGGCAGGTGAACTCTCCGAAGCGGCCGAAGGCCGTGGCGGCGCGATGAAGAAGCGCGATGAAGTTCACCGCATGGCAGAAGCCAACCGCGCGTTCTCGCATTTCCGTTTCTAAGCGCCTGGCTGGGCTGTTAGCGGAAATAAATTCCGGGCGGGTGCGCTTTTCAGGCGCCTCGCCCGTTTGTGTTGAAGCATGATGCAGCAGGGCTGCATCATGTCATCCCAGTAGAGGATCAAAGTGGCTCGCAAGACTCCTATCGAGCGCTACCGCAATATCGGTATTAGCGCTCACATCGACGCCGGCAAGACGACGACGACCGAGCGCATTCTGTTTTACACCGGTGTGAACCACAAGATCGGTGAAGTTCACGACGGCGCAGCCACGATGGACTGGATGGAGCAGGAACAGGAGCGTGGCATCACGATCACGTCCGCTGCTACCACGGCCTTCTGGAAGGGCATGGGCGGCAACTATCCGGAACACCGCATCAACATCATCGACACCCCGGGCCACGTCGACTTCACGATCGAAGTGGAGCGTTCGATGCGCGTGCTCGACGGCGCATGCATGGTGTACTGCGCAGTGGGCGGCGTGCAGCCGCAGTCGGAAACGGTGTGGCGCCAGGCGAACAAGTACAAGGTGCCGCGTCTCGCGTTCGTCAACAAGATGGACCGTACCGGCGCGAACTTCTTCAAGGTCTACGACCAGCTCCGTCTGCGCCTGAAGGCGAACCCGGTTCCGGTCGTGGTGCCGATCGGCTCGGAAGAAAACTTCAAGGGCGTGGTCGACCTGATCAAGATGAAGGCGATCATTTGGGACGAAGCGTCGCAAGGCACGAAGTTCGACTACGTCGACATCCCGGCCGAACTCGCCGAAACCTGCAAGGAATGGCGCGAAAAGATGGTCGAGGCGGCTGCTGAAGCCAACGAAGACCTGATGAACAAGTACCTGGAAGAAGGCGATCTGCCGGAAGCCGACATCGTCAAGGCGCTGCGCGACCGTACGATCGCGTGCGAAATCCAGCCGATGCTGTGCGGTACCGCGTTCAAGAACAAGGGCGTGCAGCGCATGCTCGACGCCGTGATCGATTTCCTGCCGTCGCCGGTCGACATCCCGCCGGTCAAGGGCGAACTCGAAAACGGCGATTCCGCAGAGCGCCGTGCGTCGGACGACGAGAAGTTCTCGGCGCTCGCGTTCAAGATCATGACCGACCCGTTCGTCGGCCAGCTGATCTTCTTCCGTGTGTACTCGGGCGTGGTGAATTCGGGCGACACGCTGCTGAACTCGACGAAGGACAAGAAGGAACGTCTGGGTCGTATTCTGCAGATGCACGCGAACCAGCGCGAAGAAATCAAGGAAGTGCGCGCAGGCGACATCGCTGCTGCGGTCGGCCTGAAGGAAGCGACCACGGGCGACACGCTGTGCGATCCGGCGAACCCGATCATTCTCGAGCGCATGGTGTTCCCGGAGCCGGTGATCTCGCAGGCTGTCGAGCCGAAGACCAAGGCTGACCAGGAAAAGATGGGCCTCGCGCTGAACCGCCTGGCGCAGGAAGATCCGTCGTTCCGCGTGCAGACCGACGAAGAGTCGGGCCAGACCATCATTTCGGGCATGGGCGAGCTCCACCTCGAAATTCTGGTCGACCGGATGAAGCGTGAATTCGGCGTGGAAGCAACCGTCGGCAAGCCGCAGGTTGCCTACCGCGAGACGATCCGTTCGACGGCGAAGGATGTCGACGGCAAGTTCGTCAAGCAGTCGGGTGGTCGCGGCCAGTACGGTCACGCGGTCATCACGCTCGAGCCGAACGAACAGGGCAAGGGCTACGAGTTCTTCGACGAGATCAAGGGTGGTGTGATTCCGCGTGAATACATCCCGGCGGTCGACAAGGGTATCCAGGACACGCTGAAGTCGGGCGTGCTGGCAGGCTTCCCGGTCGTCGACGTGAAGGTTCACCTGACGTTCGGTTCGTACCACGACGTTGACTCGAACGAAAACGCGTTCCGGATGGCCGGTTCGATGGCGTTCAAGGAAGCGATGCGCAAGGCGAACCCGGTCGTGCTCGAGCCGATGATGGCTGTCGAAGTCGAGACGCCGGAAGACTACATGGGCAACGTGATGGGCGACCTGTCGGGCCGTCGCGGTATCGTCCAGGGCATGGAAGACATGGTTGGCGGCGGCAAGATCGTGCGCGCCGAAGTGCCGCTGTCGGAAATGTTCGGTTATTCGACGTCGCTGCGCTCGCTGACGCAAGGTCGTGCAACGTACACGATGGAGTTCAAGCACTACGCTGAAGCTCCGCGCAACGTTGCCGACGCGATCATCAGCGCGAAGTCGAAGTAAATCTAGCTACCAACTGATTATTTTTTGAAAGAAGAGAATCATGGCAAAAGAAAAGTTTGAGCGGACCAAGCCGCACGTGAACGTTGGTACGATTGGTCACGTTGACCACGGCAAGACGACGCTGACGGCAGCGATCACGACGGTTCTGACGAAGAAGTTCGGCGGCGAAGCGAAGGCGTACGACCAGATCGACGCGGCACCGGAAGAAAAGGCGCGCGGCATCACGATCAACACGGCGCACGTCGAGTACGAAACGGCTAACCGCCACTACGCACACGTCGACTGCCCGGGCCACGCTGACTATGTGAAGAACATGATCACGGGCGCGGCACAGATGGACGGCGCGATCCTGGTTTGCTCGGCAGCAGACGGCCCGATGCCGCAAACGCGTGAGCACATCCTGCTGGCGCGTCAGGTTGGCGTTCCGTACATCATCGTGTTCCTGAACAAGTGCGACATGGTGGACGACGCTGAACTGCTCGAGCTGGTCGAGATGGAAGTTCGCGAACTCCTGTCGAAGTACGACTTCCCGGGCGACGACACGCCGATCGTGAAGGGTTCGGCGAAGCTGGCGCTGGAAGGCGACACGGGCGAGCTGGGCGAAGTGGCGATCATGAGCCTGGCCGACGCGCTGGACACGTACATCCCGACGCCGGAGCGTGCAGTTGACGGCGCGTTCCTGATGCCGGTGGAAGACGTGTTCTCGATCTCGGGCCGTGGTACGGTGGTGACGGGTCGTGTCGAGCGCGGCATCGTGAAGGTCGGCGAAGAAATCGAAATCGTCGGTATCAAGCCGACGGTGAAGACGACCTGCACGGGCGTTGAAATGTTCCGCAAGCTGCTGGACCAAGGTCAGGCAGGCGACAACGTCGGTATCCTGCTGCGCGGCACGAAGCGTGAAGACGTGGAGCGTGGCCAGGTTCTGGCGAAGCCGGGTTCGATCACGCCGCACACGCACTTCACGGCTGAAGTGTACGTGCTGAGCAAGGACGAAGGCGGCCGTCACACGCCGTTCTTCAACAACTACCGTCCGCAGTTCTACTTCCGTACGACGGACGTGACGGGCTCGATCGAGCTGCCGAAGGACAAGGAAATGGTGATGCCGGGCGACAACGTGTCGATCACGGTGAAGCTGATCGCTCCGATCGCGATGGAAGAAGGTCTGCGCTTCGCAATCCGCGAAGGCGGCCGTACCGTCGGCGCCGGCGTCGTCGCCAAGATCATCGAGTAACATCGACGATCCGCGGACCCCGACGGGGTCCGCGATTCCACGGTATGCAGTCGTACCGTCGAAACCGGGTGCCCAGCTTGCGCTGGCACCCGGTTTTGTTTTTCCGGTGCTCCGTTGCATGGGCCGAGAAACCCGCACCACCGCTCCACAATTTCGTGTAGAATCGCGGGCTTAGCAGTGGAAGTACTGTCCGGAACCTGATGTCTCGCTCCCCGCAGGCGTCATGTTTCACGTTCTTTTAGTGTCCGGCGATGCAACATCGCCTCGCTCTTTTCAAGGAATCGTCATGCAGCAACAGAAAATCCGCATTCGCCTGAAGGCTTTCGACTATCGTCTGATCGATCAATCGGCTGCCGAGATCGTCGATACCGCGAAGCGGACTGGCGCAATCGTCCGTGGCCCGGTGCCGCTGCCGACGCGCATTCAGCGTTTTGACATCCTGCGTTCGCCGCACGTCAACAAGACGTCGCGCGATCAGCTCGAAATCCGCACCCACCAGCGCCTGATGGACATCGTCGATCCGACCGACAAGACGGTTGACGCGCTGATGAAGCTCGATCTGCCGGCTGGCGTCGACGTGGAAATCAAGCTGCAGTAAGGCTTCCAGCGCCGATCGGCTTGCCGGGCGGCGCTAAGTCTTTGTATTGCTTGCGGAAATCGAGAAGTCGGGCTATACTGCTTGGCTTTTCGCGTATTCGCGTAAAAAAGTTGGGCCTTGCGTGCCCGGCATTTTGTAAATCAGCCCCGACCAATCGCAGTCGGGAATGGAGAAAATGATGAGCCTTGGACTCGTAGGTCGCAAGGTTGGCATGACCCGTATCTTCACGGCTGAAGGGGATTCGATTCCCGTCACCGTGCTGGACGTGTCGGACAACCGCGTGACGCAGATCAAGACTGTTGAAACCGACGGCTACACGGCCGTGCAGGTTGCATTCGGCTCCCGCCGCGCCTCGCGCGTGACGAAGCCGCTGGCAGGTCATCTCGCCAAAGCCGGTGTCGAAGCCGGTGAAATCCTCAAGGAATTCCGCATTGACGCGGCCAAGGCAGCCGAGCTGTCGAATGGCGCCGTGGTCGGTGCAGATCTTTTCGAAGTGGGCCAGAAGGTCGACGTGCAGGGTGTGTCGATCGGTAAGGGCTACGCCGGTACGATCAAGCGTTACAACTTCTCCTCCGGCCGTGCCACGCACGGTAACTCGCGCTCGCACAACGTGCCGGGCTCGATCGGTATGGCGCAGGATCCGGGTCGCGTGTTCCCGGGTAAACGCATGACGGGTCACATGGGTGACGTGACCGTGACGGTGCAGAACCTCGAAATCGCTCGTATCGACGCAGAGCGCAAGCTGCTGCTCGTCAAGGGTGCGATTCCGGGCGCGAAGGGTGGCAAGGTTTTTGTCACGCCGGCCGTCAAGACCAAGGGGGCGAAATAATGGAACTCAAGCTCCTGAACGAAAATGGTCAGGAAGGTGCAGTGGTCAACGCATCGGACGTCGTGTTCGGTCGTGACTACAACGAAGCGCTGATCCACCAGGTCGTCGTCGCTTACCAGGCGAATGCTCGCCAGGGTAACCGCGCGCAGAAGGACCGCGAGCAGGTCAAGCACACCACCAAGAAGCCGTGGCGCCAGAAGGGTACGGGCCGTGCTCGTGCCGGTATGTCGTCGAGCCCGCTGTGGCGTGGCGGTGGTCGTATCTTCCCGAACTCGCCGGAAGAAAACTTCTCGCACAAGGTCAACAAGAAGATGCATCGCGCAGGTCTCTGCTCGATCTTCTCGCAGCTGGCCCGTGAAGGCCGTCTGTCGGTCGTCGAGGACATCGTCCTCGAAGCGCCGAAGACCAAGCTGCTGGCCGATAAATTCAAGACCATGGGTCTCGACTCCGTGCTGATCATCACCGACACGGTTGACGAAAACCTGTACCTGGCTTCGCGCAACCTGCCGCACGTGGCAATTGTCGAGCCGCGCTACGCTGACCCGCTGTCGCTGATCTACTTCAAGAAAGTGCTGGTCACGAAGGCTGCGGTCGCCCAGATCGAGGAGTTGCTGTCATGAGCGAGATTCGCAAGAACGATCATCGTTTGATGCAGGTCCTGCTCGCACCGGTGATCTCGGAAAAGGCGACGCTGGTTGCCGACAAGAACGAGCAAGTCGTGTTCGAAGTCGCACCGGATGCCACGAAGCAGGAAGTGAAGGCGGCTGTCGAGCTGCTGTTCAAGGTGGAAGTTGATTCCGTCAACGTGCTGGTTCAGAAGGGCAAGCAGAAGCGCTTTGGCCGTTCGATGGGCCGCCGCAAGGACGTGAAGAAGGCGTACGTTTGCCTGAAGCCCGGCCAGGAAATCAACTTTGAAGCGGAGGCCAAGTAATCATGGCAATCGTGAAAGTTAAACCGACTTCGCCGGGTCGCCGCGCGATGGTCAAGGTGGTCAACAAGAATCTGCACCAGGGCAAGCCGTTCGCGGCACTGCTCGACTCGCAGAGCTCGACCGCCGGCCGTAACAACAACGGCCGCATCACCACGCGCCACAAGGGCGGTGGTCACAAGCAGCACTATCGTATCGTCGATTTCCGTCGCACGAAGGATGGCATCCCGGCAAAGGTCGAGCGTCTCGAATACGACCCGAACCGCAGCGCGAACATCGCGCTGGTGCTCTACGCAGACGGCGAGCGTCGCTACATCATCGCCCCGAAGGGCCTGACCGTCGGCCAACAGCTGATGTCGGGTTCGGAAGCGCCGATCCGTGCAGGCAACACGCTGCCGATCCGCAACATTCCGGTCGGTACGACGATCCACTGCATCGAGATGCTGCCGGGCAAGGGCGCGCAAATGGCGCGTTCGGCTGGCACGTCGGCCATGCTGCTGGCGCGCGAAGGCGTCTACGCGCAGGTTCGCCTGCGTTCGGGCGAAATCCGCCGCGTGCACATCGAGTGCCGTGCAACGATCGGTGAAGTCGGCAACGAAGAGCATAGCCTGCGCCAGATCGGCAAGGCTGGCGCGAACCGCTGGCGCGGTATCCGCCCGACGGTGCGTGGCGTTGCGATGAACCCGGTCGATCACCCGCACGGTGGTGGTGAGGGCAAGACGGCTGCAGGTCGCGACCCGGTGAGCCCGTGGGGTACGCCGGCTAAGGGTTACCGCACCCGCAGCAACAAGCGCACGACGACGATGATCGTCCAGCGCCGTCACAAGCGTTAAGGAGTAGGCAATGGCACGTTCTGTTAAAAAAGGTCCGTTCTGCGACGCCCATTTGCTGAAGAAAGTTGAGGCGGCTGCAGCTTCGCGCGACAAAAAGCCGATCAAGACCTGGTCGCGTCGCTCGACGATTCTGCCGGATTTCATCGGCCTGACGATCGCTGTTCACAACGGCCGTCAACACGTTCCGGTGTACATCTCGGAAAACATGGTCGGCCACAAGCTTGGCGAGTTCGCACTGACCCGTACGTTCAAGGGTCACGCAGCCGACAAGAAGGCCAAGAAATAAGGGGCAATCAAGATGGAAGTGAAAGCAATTCATCGCGGTGCCCGCATCTCGGCGCAAAAAACGCGCCTTGTGGCTGACCAGATCCGCGGTTTGCCGGTCGACAAGGCGCTGAACGTTCTGACGTTCTCGCCGAAGAAGGCGGCTGGCATCGTGAAGAAGGTTGTGCTGTCGGCAATCGCGAATGCGGAGCACAACGAAGGCGCCGATATCGACGAGCTCAAGATCAAGAGCATCTACGTCGACAAGGCTGCATCGCTCAAGCGTTTCACCGCGCGCGCCAAGGGCCGCGGTAACCGCATCGAGAAGCAATCCTGTCACATCACTGTGACGGTCGGGAATTAAGGAGCCATACGATGGGACAGAAAATTCATCCGACTGGCTTCCGCCTGGCTGTCAGCCGTAATTGGGCTTCGCGTTGGTACGCGAACAACAACAATTTCGCGGCGATGCTGCAGGAAGACATCGGTGTTCGTGAGTACCTGAAGAAGAAGCTGAAGAACGCTTCGGTCGGTCGGGTCGTCATCGAGCGTCCGGCGAAGAACGCGCGCATCACGATTTACAGCTCGCGTCCGGGTGTGGTCATCGGCAAGAAGGGCGAGGATATCGAACAGCTGAAGACGGAACTGCAACGCCGCATGGGCGTTCCGGTTCACGTCAACATCGAAGAAATCCGCAAGCCGGAAACCGATGCGCAACTGATCGCTGACTCGATCACGCAACAGCTCGAGCGCCGGATCATGTTCCGTCGCGCGATGAAGCGTGCGATGCAGAACGCGATGCGTCTGGGTGCCCAGGGCATCAAGATCATGAGCGCAGGCCGTCTGAACGGTATCGAAATCGCTCGTACGGAGTGGTATCGCGAAGGTCGCGTGCCGCTTCACACGCTGCGTGCCGATATCGACTACGCGACTTCGGAAGCGAAGACGACCTACGGGATCATCGGCGTCAAGGTGTGGGTGTACAAGGGCGACACGCTCGGCCGCAATGACGCACCGGTGGTGGAAGAAGTAGCCGAAGACAAGCGTCCGCGTCGCAATGCGCGTCCGGGCGACCGTCGTCCGCGCCGTGATGGCGAAGGCGGCGCTCCGGGTGCTCGCCGTGGCGCACCGCGCCGTGGCGCCGGCAAGCCCGAAGACGGCAAGACTGGAGAATAACGATGCTGCAACCGAAACGCAGGAAGTATCGTAAAGAGCAGAAGGGTCGTAACACCGGCAAGGCGACGCGCGGCAACGCAGTGTCGTTCGGTGAATTCGGCCTGAAGGCGATCGGTCGCGGTCGTCTGACCGCACGTCAAATTGAAGCGGCGCGTCGTGCAATGACGCGTCACATCAAGCGTGGCGGCCGCATCTGGATCCGGATCTTCCCGGACAAGCCGATTTCGCAGAAGCCGGCCGAAGTACGTATGGGTAACGGTAAGGGTAACCCGGAGTACTACGTCGCCGAGATTCAGCCGGGCAAGATGCTCTATGAAATGGACGGCGTAACCGAAGAACTGGCACGCGAAGCGTTCCGTCTGGCTGCAGCCAAGCTGCCGCTGAAGACGGCATTCATCGTGCGCCAGCTCGGCGCCTAAGGAGAAAACATGAAGGCTTCCGAACTTCTCCAGAAAGACCAGGCCGCGCTCAACAAGGAGCTGGCGGACCTGCTGAAGGCGCAATTCGGCCTGCGCATGCAACTCGCGACCCAGCAGCTCACGAACACGAGCCAGCTGAAGAAGGTTCGTCGCGACATCGCACGTGTGCGGACCGTCATGACTCAGAAGGCGAACCAGAAATGAACGATAGCGTGAAAACCTCGCTGAAGCGGACGCTGGTCGGTCGGGTCGTCAGCAACAAGATGGACAAGACCGTCACCGTGCTGATCGAGCACCGCGTCAAGCACCCGATCTACGGCAAGTATGTCGTGCGCTCGAAGAAGTACCACGCGCACGATGAAGCGAACACCTGCAACGAAGGCGATCTCGTCGAAATCCAGGAAACTCGTCCTGTTTCGAAGACGAAGGCCTGGACGGTGTCGCGCCTCGTCGAAGCAGCTCGCGTCATCTAAGCGGGCCGTGCAGTAGGCAGTAACAGGCACTTCTCCACGAAGTGCTTGAAATCGCAAAGTTTTTGCTTGCGTGACCAGGGTTATTTGTTATAATCCTGGTCTTCCCTCTTTATGGGAGCCCCGTCGCGGGCGAAGTTGGTGGGGGAAGCGGACTGGCGCCAGCCTGTCCGAAAGATTCACCGAATTGCGATGGCGGGTTTCGTTTGCCGTCGCTGCTGTTCCAACCCAAGCAGCCGATTGGCTGACGGGACCAAGACTGACCGAATGCATCATGGTGGTGCATCCGGATTAAGTTGGGAAAGACAAACCATGATCCAGACCGAATCTCGGCTCGAAGTAGCCGACAACACGGGTGCACGTGAAGTCCTGTGCATCAAGGTGCTCGGCGGCTCGAAGCGTCGTTATGCCGGCATTGGCGACATCATCAAGGTGAGCGTCAAAGAGGCAACGCCGCGCGGGCGCGTGAAGAAAGGCGAAATTTACAACGCCGTGGTGGTCCGCACCGCCAAGGGTGTGCGCCGTCAAGACGGCTCGCTGATCAAGTTCGACGGCAACGCCGCTGTGCTTTTGAATAACAAGCTCGAGCCGATCGGCACCCGTATCTTCGGGCCGGTGACGCGTGAGCTGCGTAGCGAACGATTCATGAAGATCGTTTCGCTGGCGCCGGAAGTGCTGTAAGGAGTCGCGATGAACAAGATTCGCAAGGGTGACGAAGTGATCGTCGTTACCGGCAAGGACAAGGGCAAGCGCGGCGTCGTGCTGGCTGTCGGTGCTGAGCATGTGACGGTTGAAGGTATCAACCTCGTCAAGAAGCATGTGAAGCCGAACCCGATGAAGGGTACGACGGGCGGCGTGGAAGCGAAGACGATGCCCCTGCATATTTCGAACGTCGCACTGGTCGACGCGAATGGCAAGGCGTCGCGTGTTGGCATCAAGGTCGAGGAAGGCAAGAAGGTTCGCTTCCTGAAGACGACCGGTGCCGTACTGAGCGCCTGACGCAGCGGAGTAAAAAATGGCTCGTTTTCAAGAGTTTTACAAAGAAAAGGTTGTGCCCGGCCTGATCGAGAAGTTCGGTTACAAGTCGGTCATGGAAGTGCCGCGCATCACCAAGATCACGCTGAACATGGGTCTTGGCGAAGCGATCGCTGACAAGAAGATCATCGAGAACGCCGTTGGCGACCTCACGAAGATCGCTGGTCAGAAGCCGGTCGTGACGAAGGCGCGCAAGGCAATCGCAGGCTTCAAGATCCGCCAGGGTTATCCCATCGGCGCGATGGTGACGCTGCGTGGTCGTGCAATGTATGAATTCCTCGACCGTTTCGTGACCGTCGCCCTGCCCCGCGTGCGTGACTTCCGCGGCGTGTCGGGTCGTGCTTTCGATGGCCGTGGCAACTACAACATCGGTGTGAAAGAGCAGATCATTTTCCCCGAAATCGATTACGACAAGATCGACGCACTGCGTGGGCTGAACATCAGCATCACGACGACTGCGAAGACCGACGACGAAGCAAAGGCTCTGCTCGCCAGCTTCAAGTTCCCGTTCAGAAACTGAGGTTACCGTGGCTAAACTGGCACTGATCGAACGTGAAAAGAAGCGCGCCCGCCTGGTCGCGAAGTTCGCAGCAAAGCGCGAAGCGCTGAAGGCGATCGTCGAAGACCAAAGCAAGTCGGAAGAAGAGCGCTACGAAGCACGCCTGGAGCTGCAGCAACTGCCCCGCAACGCAAACCCGACCCGCCAGCGTAACCGCTGCGCGATCACGGGCCGTCCGCGTGGCACGTTCCGTAAATTCGGCCTCGCGCGTAACAAGATTCGTGAAATCGCATTCCGTGGCGAGATTCCTGGCCTGACCAAGGCGAGCTGGTAATAGGAGAAACGTAAATGAGCATGAGTGATCCTATCGCCGATATGCTGACTCGCATCCGCAACGCGCAGATGGTCGAGAAGGTATCGGTCGCGATGCCCTCGTCGAAGGTCAAGGTTGCAATCGCGCAAGTCCTGAAGGACGAAGGTTATATCGACGATTTCGCGGTGAAGGCTGAAGGCGCGAAGGCAGAACTGAACATCGCGCTGAAGTACTACGCTGGCCGTCCGGTCATCGAACGCCTCGAGCGCGTGTCGAAGCCTGGCCTGCGCGTCTACCGCGGCCGTAACGACATTCCGCAGGTCATGAATGGCCTCGGCGTGGCAATCGTGTCGACGCCGAAGGGCGTGATGACAGACCGCAAGGCGCGCGCTACCGGCGTCGGCGGCGAAGTCATCTGCTACGTCGCTTAAAGCCGAGGAGAGAGAAACATGTCTCGAGTAGGTAAGAGCCCGATCGCGCTGCAAGGCGCGGAAGTCAAGCTGGCCGACGGTGCAATCACCGTCAAGGGTCCGCTGGGCACCATCACGCAAGCGATCAATCCGCTCGTGAACGTGGCGAACAACGACGGCACGCTGAATCTGTCGCCGGTCGACGAAAGCCGCGAAGCAAACGCACTGTCGGGCACGATGCGCGCGATCATCGCGAATGCCGTGCACGGCGTGACCAAGGGTTTCGAGCGCAAGCTGACGCTGGTTGGCGTCGGTTACCGTGCGCAAGCGCAAGGCGACAAGCTGAACCTGTCGCTGGGTTTCTCGCACCCGGTGGTGCACCAGATGCCGGAAGGCGTCAAGGCTGAAACCCCGACGCAAACCGAAATCGTGATCAAGGGGATCAACAAGCAACAAGTCGGTCAAGTAGCTGCGGAAGTTCGCGGTTACCGTCCGCCGGAGCCCTACAAGGGCAAGGGCGTGCGCTATTCCGACGAGGTTGTGATCCTCAAAGAAACGAAGAAGAAGTAAGGGTGCGCAATCATGGATAAGACTCAATCTCGCCTGCGCCGCGCTCGCCAGACGCGTATCAAGATCGCTGAGCTGCAGGTCGCGCGTCTCGCCGTGCATCGCACGAACACGCACATCTACGCTCAAGTGTTCTCGCCCTGCGGCACCAAGGTGCTCGCCAGCGCGTCGACGCTCGAGGCAGAAGTGCGCGCCGAGCTCGCCGACAAGTCGGGCAAGGGCGGCAACGTTAACGCCGCGACGCTGATCGGCAAGCGTATTGCCGAGAAGGCAAAGGCCGCCGGCATCGAATCCGTCGCCTTCGACCGCTCGGGCTTCCGCTACCACGGCCGCGTGAAAGCGCTGGCTGAGGCAGCTCGCGAAGCTGGGCTCAAGTTCTAAGGAAGGAATTCGTCATGGCAAAGATGCAAGCGAAAGTTCAGGCTGACGAGCGCGACGACGGCCTTCGTGAAAAGATGATTTCGGTCAATCGCGTGACCAAGGTCGTGAAGGGTGGCCGTATTCTCGGCTTCGCCGCACTGACCGTGGTTGGCGATGGTGATGGCCGCATCGGTATGGGCAAGGGCAAGGCGAAGGAAGTGCCGGTCGCTGTCCAGAAGGCAATGGAACAAGCTCGCCGCAACATGTTCAAGGTGCCGCTCAAGAACGGCACGCTGCAGCACGAAGTGCACGGCAAGCACGGCGCATCGGCCGTCCTCCTCGCTCCGGCGAAGGCAGGTACGGGCGTGATCGCCGGCGGCCCGATGCGCGCAGTGTTCGACGTGATGGGCGTTCAGAACGTTGTGGCGAAGAGCCACGGTTCGACGAACCCGTACAACCTCGTTCGCGCCACGCTGGACGGCCTGCGCAAGCAGTCCACCCCGGCAGACATCGCGGCGAAGCGCGGCAAGTCCGTCGAAGAAATTTTGGGCTAAGCCCGGGTGGTCACCATGTCTGAAAAAACTGTCAAGGTTCAGCTCGTTAAGAGCCTGATCGGGACCCGCGAATCGCACCGCGCGACCGTGCGTGGCCTGGGCCTGCGCCGACTCAACTCGGTCAGCGAGCTGCAGGACACGCCGGCGGTCCGCGGCATGATCAACAAGGTCTCGTACCTCGTTAAGGTCATCGCGTAAGCGGCCCTACGGATCAAGGAGTTGATATGGAATTGAATAACCTGAAGCCGGCCGCTGGCGCCAAGCACGCCAAGCGTCGCGTCGGCCGTGGCATCGGTTCGGGCCTCGGCAAGACGGCTGGCCGTGGTCACAAGGGTCAGAAATCGCGTTCGGGCGGCTTCCACAAAGTCGGTTTCGAAGGCGGTCAGATGCCGCTGCAACGTCGTCTGCCGAAGCGCGGCTTCACGTCGCTGACGAAGGAATTCGTCGGTGAAGTGCGCCTGGGCGACCTCGAGAAGCTGCCGGTCGACGAGATCGATCTGCTCGCACTGAAGCAAGCCGGCCTGGTCGGCGAGCTGACGAAGAGCGCAAAGATCATCGCGACGGGCGAACTGAAGCGCAAGATCGTCGTGAAGGGTCTCGGTGCCACCAAGGGTGCGCGCGCTGCGATCGAAGCGGCTGGCGGTTCGTTCGCCGAGTGACACGCGTAGCGCGTCGTCACTTGCATTCATCGGAGAAGGTACTTGGCTAACAGCCCGAGTCTTGCAAAACCCGGTCGAAGCACGGCGAAATTCGGCGATCTGCGTCGGCGAGCGATGTTCCTGCTCCTGGCGCTGATCGTCTATCGCATCGGCGCGCACATTCCCGTGCCGGGCATCGATCCGGATCAACTGGCTAAGCTGTTCCAGAGCCAGGCGGGTGGCATCCTGGGCATGTTCAACATGTTCTCGGGTGGCGCACTTTCCCGCTTCACGATCTTTGCGCTGGGGATCATGCCGTACATTTCGGCGTCGATCATCATGCAGTTGCTGGCGATCGTTTCGCCGCAGCTCGAGGCGCTGAAGAAGGAAGGGCAGGCAGGGCAACGGAAGATCACGCAGTACACGCGGTATTTCACCGTGGTGCTCGCGACCTTCCAGGCGTTCGGTATCGCGGCTGCGCTGGAAAACCAGCCGGGCCTCGTCACCGATCCCGGCATGCTGTTCCGTCTGACGACGGTCGTGACGCTGGTTACCGGCACGATGTTCCTGATGTGGCTCGGCGAGCAGATTACCGAGCGTGGTCTGGGCAACGGTATCTCGATCATCATCTTCGGCGGGATCGCAGCAGGGTTCCCGAATGCCGTCGGTGGGCTGTTCGAGCTGGTGCGTACGGGTTCGATGAGCATCATTTCGGCGATCATCATCGTCGTCCTGATTGCCGCGGTGACTTACCTGGTCGTGTTCATCGAACGCGGTCAGCGCAAGATCCTCGTGAACTACGCGAAGCGCCAGGTCGGCAACAAGATCTACGGCGGGCAATCGTCGCACCTGCCGCTGAAGCTGAACATGTCGGGCGTGATTCCGCCGATCTTCGCATCGTCGATCATCCTGTTCCCGGCAACGATTCTCGGCTGGTTCAGTACCGGTCAGCCGACGGGAAGCTGGATTTCCAATACGTTGCATAACGTTGCGGAAGCGCTGAAGCCGGGCCAGCCGGTCTATGTGCTGCTGTACACGCTGGCAATCGTGTTTTTCTGCTTCTTCTACACCGCACTGGTGTTCAACAGCAGGGAAACCGCGGACAACCTGAAGAAGAGCGGCGCGTTTGTTCCGGGCATCCGTCCGGGCGATCAGACCGCACGATATATCGACCGCATCCTCACGCGTCTGACGCTGGCCGGTGCGATCTACATCGTCTTCGTGTGTCTGCTGCCGGAATTCCTGGTGCTGCGCTGGAACGTGCCGTTTTATTTTGGTGGAACGTCGCTGCTGATCATTGTCGTCGTCACGATGGACTTTATGGCGCAGGTGCAGTCGTACGTTATGTCGCAACAGTATGAGTCGCTGCTCAAGAAGGCCAACTTCAAGGGCGGCAACATCCCAACGCGTTAATAAGGACTATGGCCAAAGACGATGTAATCCAGATGCAGGGTGAGGTGATCGAAAACCTCCCGAATGCGACCTTCCGTGTGAAGCTGGAAAACGGCCATGTCGTGTTGGGGCATATTTCCGGAAAGATGCGGATGCACTACATCCGCATTCTGCCCGGCGACAAGGTGACGGTTGAGTTGACGCCTTACGATCTGTCTCGTGCGCGGATCGTGTTCCGGGCGAAGTGATTTGAAAAAAGGGTATTATCATGAAAGTGATGGCATCGGTTAAGCGCATTTGCCGCAATTGCAAGATCATCAAGCGCAAAGGCGTCGTTCGCGTGATCTGCAGCTCGGATCCGCGCCACAAGCAGCGCCAAGGCTGACCGCGCGTTTGTTTGCGCTTTTTGTTTGAGGAAAAACAATGGCTCGTATCGCAGGGGTTAACATCCCGAATCACCAGCATACCGAGATTGGCCTGACGGCAATCTTCGGTGTCGGCCGCACCCGTTCGCGCAGCATCTGCGTGGCAGCTGGCGTCGATTTTTCGAAGAAGGTCAAGGACCTGACCGACGCAGACTTGGAAAAGCTGCGTGAAGAAGTGGGCAAGTTTGTCGTCGAAGGCGATCTGCGCCGTGAAGTGACGATGAACATCAAGCGCCTGATGGACCTCGGTTGCTACCGTGGCGTCCGTCATCGCAAGGGCCTGCCGATGCGCGGTCAGCGTACGCGTACGAACGCACGTACCCGCAAGGGTCCGCGTCGTGCAGCGCAAGCGCTGAAGAAGTAAGCGGAACTGACAGTTACAGGAAAACGTAATGGCTAAGGCTTCGAACACCGCGGCGCAACGCGTTCGCAAGAAGGTTAAGAAGAACGTCGCTGAAGGTGTGGTTCACGTCCACGCGTCGTTCAACAACACGATCATCACGATCACCGATCGCCAAGGCAACGCGCTGGCATGGGCGACGTCGGGCGGCCAGGGCTTCAAGGGCTCGCGCAAGTCGACGCCGTTCGCTGCTCAGGTCGCAGCCGAGTCGGCCGGCCGCGTCGCGATGGAATATGGCGTGAAGAATCTGGAAGTGCGGATCAAGGGCCCGGGCCCGGGTCGCGAGTCGGCAGTGCGTGCACTGCACGGCCTCGGCATCAAGATCACCGCGATTTCGGACGTCACCCCGATTCCGCACAACGGCTGCCGCCCGCCGAAGCGTCGTCGTATCTAAGAATGTGCTGGCACGTTCGTGCTGGCGCATTGCCTGTCGCCGCTCAGCGTCGACGGGCGTTGCTTTTTTGATTGACTAAGCCCACCGTTCGCCCCAAAGGGAGCGGACTAGCGCGGATTTCGATCCGCGTGACTGATTGATAAAGGAATGCAAAGTGGCACGTTATATCGGCCCCAAAGCCAAGCTGTCCCGCCGTGAAGGCACCGACCTGTTCCTGAAGAGCGCGCGCCGCTCGCTCGCCGACAAGTGCAAGCTCGACAGCAAGCCGGGTCAGCACGGCCGTACCTCGGGCGCACGTACGTCCGACTACGGTACGCAGCTGCGCGAAAAGCAGAAGGTCAAGCGTATCTACGGCGTGCTGGAGCGTCAGTTCCGCCGCTACTTCGCTGAAGCCGACCGCCGCAAGGGCAACACGGGTGAAAACCTGCTGCAACTGCTCGAGTCGCGCCTCGACAACGTCGTGTATCGCATGGGCTTCGGCTCGACCCGCGCCGAAGCGCGTCAGCTCGTGAGCCACAAGTCGATCACGGTGAATGGCGTCGTCGCGAACGTCCCGTCGCAGCAAGTGAAGGCGGGTGACGTCGTCGCGATCCGCGAAAAGGCGAAGAAGCAGGCGCGTATCGTCGAAGCACTGTCGCTGGCCGAGCAAGGCGGCATGCCGAGCTGGGTTGCAGTCGATGCGAAGAAGTTCGAAGGCACGTTCAAGCAAATGCCGGAACGCGCTGACATCGCAGGCGACATCAACGAAAGCCTGATCGTCGAATTGTATTCGCGTTAATCGGATTGACAGCCGAGGTACCCCGATTGCGTTACGCAAGGAGGGGCCTCGGCTGTTTATTTTCTGGTTGTTACCGGTCAGCCTTATCGGTGTAACGAGCCGAGGGTATTGAAAAGGAAAACCCATGCAAACCAGTTTGCTGAAACCCAAGATCATCGCCGTGGAATCGCTGGGCGAGAACCACGCGCGGGTGGTCATGGAACCGTTCGAGCGCGGTTACGGCCATACCTTGGGCAATGCGCTTCGCCGCGTGCTGCTGTCGTCGATGGTTGGCTACGCGCCGACCGAAGTCACGATCGCAGGCGTGGTGCACGAGTACTCGACGCTTGATGGCGTGCAAGAAGACGTCGTCAACCTGCTGCTGAACCTGAAGGGCGTGGTGTTCAAGCTGCATAACCGTGACGAAGTGACGGTTACGCTGCGCAAGGAAGGCGAAGGCGTCGTCACGGCCGGCGATATCGAGCTGGCTCACGATTGCGAAGTCATCAACCCGAATCACGTGATCGCGCACCTGTCGAAGGGCGGCAAGCTCGACGTTCAGATCAAGATCGAGAAGGGCCGCGGCTATGTGCCCGGCAACGTCCGTCGCTATGGCGAAGACACGGCCAAGATCATCGGCCGCATCGTCCTCGACGCATCGTTCTCGCCGGTTCGCCGCGTGAGCTACGCTGTCGAAAGCGCACGTGTCGAGCAGCGTACCGACCTCGACAAGCTCGTGATGAACATCGAGACGAGCGGCGTGATTACGCCGGAAGAAGCGATCCGTCAATCGGCCCGCATCCTGGTCGACCAGCTGTCCGTGTTCGCGGCGCTGGAAGGCACGGAAACGGCTGCCGAGGCACCGTCGCGCGCACCGCAGATCGACCCGATCCTGCTGCGTCCGGTGGACGATCTCGAGTTGACGGTTCGTTCGGCGAACTGCCTGAAGGCCGAGAACATTTACTACATCGGCGATCTGATCCAGCGCACGGAAAACGAGCTGCTGAAGACGCCGAACCTCGGTCGCAAGTCGCTCAACGAGATCAAGGAAGTGCTCGCTTCGCGCGGTCTCACGCTGGGCATGAAGCTCGAGAACTGGCCGCCGGCTGGTCTCGACAAGTAAGCCCGGTTGTTGCTGCAGTTGGCAAAGATGCGGATTTTCCTTTAAAATCCGCATCTTGCTTTTTTCGTTACCGGCCCGTGCACCCTCCGAGGTGCGATAGAAGAGCTGGATCAAAACTTTGAATCAAGGAAACTGAAATGCGCCATCGTCATGGTCTGCGGAAACTGAACCGCACGAGCAGCCACCGTCTGGCTATGCTCCGTAACATGTCCAACTCGCTGATCGAGCACGAAGTCATCAAGACGACGCTGCCGAAGGCGAAGGAACTCCGTAAAGTCGTCGAGCCGCTGATCACGCTCGGCAAGAAGCCGTCGCTGGCAAACCGTCGCCTGGCGTTCAACCGCCTGCGCGATCGTGACTCGGTGGCGAAGCTGTTCGACGTGCTCGGTCCGCGTTTCGCGAACCGTCCGGGCGGCTACCTGCGCGTGCTGAAGTTCGGCTTCCGCGTCGGCGACAACGCACCGATGGCACTGGTCGAGCTGCTCGATCGTCCGGAAGTCGACGAAACGGAAAACGTGCAAGAAGCTGAATAAGCTTCCGGTACGCAGCAGTATCTGAAAGGGGCCGAGCGATTGCTTGGCCCTTTTTGTTTTTTGGGGCGCCGGCTGCGATCGATTGTCGCAGGCCGACTCAGGCAGCGTTGCGCGGGCTGCGCTACGATACGGGGCAGCCAGCGTGGTCCCAGGGCGGATTGCCGCGCCGGCAGGAACCGGTAGACCAGCCAGGAGGACGGGGATGATAGTGGTGCTGATGCTGACGACGGTGCCCGACGCGGCGACGGCCGCGGCGCTCGCCGACGGTGCGCTCGACGCGCGGCTTGCAGCGTGCGTGTCGGAGCTCGGCACGATCAAATCGCGCTATCACTGGCAGGGCAAGGTCGAAACGGCCGACGAGATCCAGTTGCTGTTCAAGACGAGCCCCGTGCGGGCGCTCGAACTGGAGCGATTTATTCTTGCGCATCATCCGTACGAGACGCCCGAAATCGTCTCGTGGCAGGCGACGGCATCGGCCGCGTACGGCCAGTGGGTGACCAGTGAAACTCAACGTCTATTTCATGTTTAACGGTATGGCGCTTTCCGTGCGCGTGCGCGCGCTGCGGCTTCTTGCAGTTCTGTTGTCGTTCGTGCTCGTGCTGGGTGGCCAGTCGGTCGCGCGCGCGGCCGACGATTTCCTCGATCCGGCGGTCGCTTTCAAGTTCAGCGCGAGCGAATCGCCGGGACAGGTGGACGTCCGCTTCAAGGTCGCCAACGGCTATTACCTGTATCGCGAGCGGTTCGCGTTCGCGGTGAAGAGCGGGCAGGCGACGCTCGGCGAGCCCCAATTGCCGGCCGGCCACGTGAAGTTCGACCAGACGTTCCAGAAGGACGTCGAGACCTATCGTGACGAAGTCGTGGTGCACGTGCCGGTCAAGCAGGCGTCGGGGCCGTTCGAGCTCGCGGTGACGTCGCAGGGGTGCGCGGACGAAGGGATCTGCTATCCGCCGGCGGAGCACGTCGTGAAGATCGACGGCGCCGCGCTGGGTGCAGCCGCATCGTCGTCCGGCGAAACGGCTGCCGGTAGCTGGTTCGACAAGGTCACGAGCGCCGATTTCGCGCAGTCGCTGCTCGAAGGGCACGGCTTCTTCTCGATCGTCGCGCTGTACTTCGTCGCTGGCGTCGTTCTGAGCCTCCTGCCCTGTTCGTACCCGATGATTCCGATCGTGTCCGCGATCATCATCGGCCAGGGCACGCGCGCGACGCATGCGCGCGGCTTCGCGCTGTCGCTGACCTACGTGGTCGGCATGGCGCTGGTCTATACGGTGCTCGGCATCGCCGCGGCGCTGGTCGGCCAGAGTCTCGGCGCGTGGCTGCAGAACCCGTGGGTGCTCGGCGCGTTCGGCGTGCTGCTCACCGCGTTCGCCGTATCGCTGATTTCGGGCAAGGACATCGCGCTGCCCGAGCGTTGGCAGAACGGCGCGGCCGAGGCATCGAGCGCGCGCCGGGGCGGCCATTTCGCCGCGGTTGCCGCGATGGGCGCATTGTCGGCGCTGGTCGTCGGCGCATGCATGACGGCGCCGCTGTTCGCGGTGCTGGCCTTCATCGCGCACACCGGCAATGCGTTGCTCGGCGGTGCGGCGCTGTTCGCGATGGGGCTGGGGCTCGGCGTGCCGCTGCTGGTCGTCGGCGTCGGTGCCGGGACGGTGCTGCCGCGCGCGGGCGCATGGATGGATGGCGTGAAGGTGTTCTTCGGCATCGTGCTGCTCGCGGCCGCGCTGTGGATCGTGTGGCCCGTGCTCGCAGGCGCTCTGAAGATGGTGCTCGCCGCGTTGTGGCTGCTCATCGCGGCCGCGGCGCTCGGGTTGTTCACGCCGAACGCCGGCGCTGCGTCGATCTGGCGCCGCCTGGGCCGCGGCGTGGGCGCCGCACTCGCGATCTGGGCGGCGACACTGCTCGTCGGCCTGGCTGCAGGGTCGACCGATCCCGTCAAGCCGCTGGCCGTGCTTGCGGCTCGCACGGTTGCGTCAGGCGGCGCTGCGGCGGCGGGCACGGCAGCCGCGCAGGACGGGCCCGCGTTCGCATCGGTGCGCTCCAGTAGCGAGCTCGACGTGCTGCTGAAGACGTCGGGCCGGCCCGTGATGCTCGACTTCTACGCCGACTGGTGCGTGAGCTGCAAGGAGATGGAGCATCTGACGTTTACCGACGCGCGTGTGCAGGCGAGGCTCGCGAAGCTTCACCTCGTGCGCGCGGATGTCACCGCGAACAACCCGGACGATCAGGCGCTGCTCAAGCGCTTCAACCTGTTCGGGCCGCCGGGCATCATCTTTTTCGATCGCAGCGGCAACGAAATCGGGCGCGTGGTCGGCTATCAGGCGGCCGAGACGTTCCTGCGCAGCCTCGATCGGGCCGCTGTCCCGACGGTATGACAGTGTCAGCCGGTGGCGAACCGGGGTGCTCGCGCGGCATGAGTTGACAGCTCGACGTCGGCACGCGGCCTCGATCGACGGTAAACAAAAAAACGGCGGAACACCGAGGTGTCCCGCCGTTTTTCTTTTCGCCCGCCGGCGCGCGATCAGCGTTGCGCTTTCAGCAGACGCGCGGCGTCGAGCGCGAAGTACGTGAGCATGCCGTCGGCGCCCGCACGCTTGAACGCGAGCAGCGATTCGAGCACGACCTTGTCGTGGTCGAGCCAGCCGTTCATCGCGGCAGCCTTCAGCATCGCGTATTCGCCGCTCACCTGGTACACGTAGGTCGGGAAGCGGAACTCGTCCTTCACGCGACGCACGATGTCGAGGTACGGCATGCCGGGCTTGACCATCACCATGTCGGCGCCTTCGTCGATGTCGAGGCGCACTTCGCGCAGCGCTTCGTCACTGTTCGCCGGATCCATCTGGTAGGTCATCTTGTTGCCCTTGCCCAGGTTGGATGCCGAGCCGACCGCGTCGCGGAACGGGCCGTAGAACGCCGACGCGAACTTGGCCGAGTAGGCCATGATGCGCGTATGGATATGGCCGTCGCTTTCCAGCATCTCGCGGACCGCGCCGATGCGGCCGTCCATCATGTCCGACGGCGCGACGATGTCGACGCCTGCTTCGGCCTGCGCACGCGCCTGATCGACCAGGATCTCGATCGTGTCGTCGTTGATCACGTAGCCGTTCTCGTCGAGCACGCCGTCCTGGCCGTGGCTCGTGTACGGATCGAGTGCGACGTCGGTCAGCACGCCGAGCTCGGGGAAGCGCTTCTTCAGCTCGCGCACCGCACGCGGGATCAGGCCTTCCGGATTGGCTGCCTCGCGGCCGTCAGGCGTTTTCAGCGACGGCTCGATGGCCGGGAACAGCGACAGCACGGGCACGCCGAGTTCGACGCATTGCTCGGCGACATGCATCAGCAGATCGACGGACACGCGCTCGACGCCGGGCATCGACGGCACCGGCTGCCGTTCGTTGGTGCCGTCGACGACGAACACCGGATAAATCAGGTCGTCGGTGGTCAGGCGGTTTTCGCGCATCAGGCGCCGGGAGAAGTCGTCGCGGCGCATCCGGCGCGGACGATGAAGCGGATGGAAGCTCATGTCGATTGGGCAGAAATCAGGGCAGTAAGGACCTTACGGAACCCTTAGGTCATTTTCGGGAGCGTTGGTATATGATAGCGATCGAGCGGCACGCGTCGCGTGCAACTCCCCGCTTCTCCTCCCTGAGCGGGTGCCTGTCGTTTTTCGATTAGGCTGTTTGACCCGCCGTTAAACGGCGGGTTTTTTTATGAGCCGGCCGAATCCGCAGGCGCCGTCAGGTGCGCGCCGCCGATCCCGGCCGCGCGTTGCCCGATCATTGTGCTACAGGCTCGCTTTTTTCGTCGGCGACGGACGGCCGCACCCAGCTCTCGATCAACTCATGTGCCTCGTCGAGCCCCGTGCGCTTCAGCGCGGAGAACAGCTGGACCGTCAGCTTGCCCTGGACGCCCTGGTCGCGATACGCATCCAGCCCCTTTTGCGTGGTCCGCAGCGCGTTGATGCTTTCCTGCCGCGTCAATTTGTCGCACTTCGTCAGCAGCGTGTGGATCGGCTTGCCGGTCGGCGTGAACCACTCGATCATGCGGCGATCGAGGTCGGTCAGCGGACGGCGCGAATCCATCATCAGGATCAGGCCGCAGAGCTGCGAGCGGGTCGCGAGGTAGGACGACAGCAGCATTTCCCAGTGCGCCTTCGCGGCGCCCGGCACTTCCGCGTAGCCGTAGCCGGGCAGGTCGACGAGGTTCGCGACGGGCTCGGCGGCCGGGCCGACGGAGAAGTAGTTGATATGCTGCGTACGGCCGGGCGTCTTCGACGCGAAGGCCAGCCGCTTCTGGTTGCACAGCACGTTGATCGCCGTCGACTTGCCGGCGTTCGAGCGGCCCGCGAACGCGATTTCCGGCTGTACCGTCGGCGGCAGGTCGCGCAGATGGTTGACGGTCGTGTAGAAGCGGGCTTGATGGAGCAGAAAGGCCATGGGAACCGGAAGGACGGGCGGCGCGAGCCGCTTGGTGGAGGCGGGGTAGCCCCGATAGGCGCGGGAGCTTTCAACACGATATTGTACAATACGGCGGTTTTGCCGAAGGCCACCGGGCGCCTGCCTCGCGCTTTTATGTGGCTTCTGCGGTAGACTGGTCGCCGTCGTTTTTTGCAGAACCTCAAATTCCCACAAGACGAAACAGGGTGTGCGAATGAATCGACTGTGCAAGTCTCTGATGGTGCTTCAGGTTGCAGCAGGGTTCGTAGGTTTCGTAGCGGAGGCAAACGCGGCGGATGCGGCAAAGCCGGATCTCGACCGCGGCAAGGCGATTGCCGGGCAGGTCTGCGCGTCGTGTCACGGCGCTGACGGCAATAGCGCGTCGGGCAGTTTCCCGAAGCTTGCCGGCCAGCATCCCGAGTATCTGGTCAAGCAGTTGAACGACTTCAAGACGCAGCCGGGCGCGAAGGGGCCGGTGCGTACCAACGCGGTGATGGTCGGATTCGCGAGCGCGCTGAGCGCGGACGACATGCGCAACGTCGCCGCGTACTACGGGTCGCAGACGACGAAGCTCGGTACCGCACGCGATGCGGCGACCGTGCCGATCGGCCAGAAGATCTATCGCGGCGGCATCGCGGAGAAGGGCGTACCTGCCTGCGCGAGCTGCCACGGGCCGACCGGGCAGGGGCTTCCGGTCCAGTACCCGCGTCTGTCGGGGCAGTGGGCCGATTACACGGTCGCGCAGTTGACCGCGTTCCAGCAGGGAGCTGGCGCGCGCAACAACAACGACGCGATGCATCAGATCGCGACGCGCCTGTCGGACAACGAGATCAAGGCCGTCGCGGATTACATCGCGGGCCTGCGTTGAGCGGTCGGTCGCGAATGGAATGACCGGGCGCCCGAAGGGCGTCCGGAGTCAGAACAAGAAAAGGGTGGGGCGCCGCACCGTTGCGGTCGCCTTGCCCTTTTTTGTTGTCAGTCGGAGTTTGAATGAGCGTTACCACGTCGGGGTTGCAGTCGAAGTCGGGTCAGGGTGCGCCGAAGCGCGCGGTCGAGCTGCTGAGCTCGATGCGCTTCGCGATCGCGCTGCTGGTGGTGCTGTCGATCGCGAGCATCATCGGCACGGTCCTGACCCAGGACGATCCGTATCCGAACTACGTGAACCAGTTCGGGCCGTTCTGGGCGGACATCTTCCGCTCGCTCGGCCTGTACAACGTGTACAGCGCGTGGTGGTTCATGCTGATTCTGATCTTCCTCGTCGTGTCGGTCTCGCTGTGCGTGATCCGCAACGCGCCGAAGATGCTCGCCGATGCGAAGAGCTGGAAGGACAAGGTCCGCGAAGGCAGCCTGCGCGCGTTCCACCACAAGGCCGAGTACACGGCTTCCGGCACGCGCGCGACGGTCGCGGCGACGCTAGCCACGTTCGTCACCAAGGCAGGCTACAAGCACGTCGTGCGTGAAACCGACGGCGCGACGCTGATCTCCGCGAAGCGCGGTGCGATGACCAAGTGGGGCTACATCTCCGCCCACCTCGCGATCGTCGTGATCTGTATCGGTGGCCTGCTCGACAGCAACCTGCCGATCAAATTCCAGATGTGGATGTTCGGCAAAAGCCCGGTCAACACGAGCGCGACGATCAGCGAGATCTCGCCCGACCATCGCCTGTCCGCGTCGAACCCGACGTTCCGCGGTTATGCGTGGGTGCCCGAGGGCCAGTTCGTGTCGACCGCGATCCTGAACCAGCCGAGCGGCTCGCTGATCCAGGACCTGCCGTTCTCGATCCAGCTCAACAAATTCATCGTCGACTACTACACGACGGGCATGCCGAAGCTGTTCGCGAGCGACATCGTCGTGATCGATCGCGAGACCGGCCAGAAGATCCCGGCGCGCGTCGAGGTCAACAAGCCGTTCACGTACAAGGGCGTGTCGATCTACCAGTCGAGCTTCCAGGACGGCGGCTCGCAGATGCAGATGACGGCCTACCCGATGACGGGCGGCAACGCGAAGACCTTCCCCGTGCACGGCACGATCGGCAGTTCGGCGCCGCTGCAAATGCCGGGCGCCGACGGCGACACGATCGAGTTCGCCGATTTCCGCGCGATCAACGTCGAGAACATGGCCGACGCGAACGGCAAGCTGGACGTGCGCGGCGTCGCGAAGACGGCGTCGCTGAAGGAGGCGTTCGACGAACGGCTCGGCTCCGGCGCGAAGACGTCGAAGCCGATGCAGCTCCACAACATCGGCCCGTCCGTGCAGTACAAGATCCGCGGCAAGGACGGCCAGGCGCGCGAATTCAACAACTACATGCTGCCCGTCGACATGAACGGCGAGCGCGTGTTCCTCGCCGGCGTGCGCGCGAGCCCGAACGATCCGTTCCGCTACATGCGGATTCCGGCCGACAGCCAGGATTCGATCGGTGAATGGATGCACCTGCGCGCCGCGCTCGAGGATCCGGCCGTGCGTGCCGAAGCCGCCGCGCGCTTCGCGCAGCGTTCGCTGCCGGGCTCCGACGCATCGCTGCGCGGCCGCCTGCAGGACAGCGCGTCGAAGGTGCTGACCCTGTTTGCTGCAAGCGACGACAGCGGCGGCCGCGGCGCCGACGGCCAGCCGATCGGCGGTTTCCAGGCCGTGGCGACGTTTATCGACCGCACGGTGCCGAAGGCCGAGCAGGAGAAGGCCGCGAGCCTGCTGCTGCGGATGCTCGAGGGCTCGATGTGGGAGGTCTGGCAGATCTCGCGCGAGCGCGTCGGCCAGCCGGCTGCCCAGCAGGGCACCGACACGATCCGCTTCGTGCAGAACGCGATCAATGCGCTATCCGACAGCTTTCTGTATGGATCGCCCGTCTATCTGCAGCTTGACTCATTCAAGCAGGTGCAAGCTTCGGTATTTCAGTTGACGCGCGCACCCGGCAAGAATCTGGTGTATCTTGGCAGCCTGCTGCTGGTCGCCGGCATCTTCTCGATGTTCTACGTGCGCGAACGGCGCCTCTGGTTCTGGCTCAAGGATGCCGGCTCGGGCGTCGACGTGGTGATGGCGATGTCCACGGCCCGCAGGACCTTCGATTTCGAGAAAGAATTCGTGCAGACGCGCGACGCGGCCGGCGTCGCCTTGCGCGCCGCACCTCGCGACGCCGCGCCCGCCGGTGCGGCATCGACGGCCCGCCCGCCTGCCGGCGGCGGTTCGGATTCCGAGAATTCCACCCGGTAACGTCATGGATCTCACGCAAGTTTCCTCCTCCCCTCGGGCGTCGGCCCAGGCCCCGGTTTCGGCGCCGCTGTTCGACGACCGTCCGTTCCTCGCGCGCCTGTCGCTGATCGACTGGCTGTTCGCACTGGCGCTCGTGGTGGGCGCGGGCTATGCGCTCGTGCACTACAGCGCGCACATGGATTACTACGACAAGGCGGTGATGATCGGCACCGTGCCGGCGCTCGTCGCGCTCGGCTGGCGCTGGAAGCCCGCGCGGCTGATGATGGCGTCGATCGCCGTGCTGTCGCTGCTGTCGATCCAGATCTACCAGGGCGATCTCGGGCGCGCCGATTCGGCGTTCTTCCTCAAGTACTTCCTGTCGAGCCAGTCGGCGATCCTGTGGATGAGCGCGCTGTTCGTGCTCGCGACGGTCTTCTACTGGATCGGCTTGCTCGCGCGCTCGGAAACGGGCGCCGCGATCGGCCAGAAGCTCACTTGGGTCGCCGTGCTGATGGGCTTCACGGGGCTGATGGTGCGCTGGTACGAGTCCTACCTGATCGGCGCCGACGTCGGGCATATCCCCGTGTCGAACCTCTACGAGGTGTTCGTCCTGTTCAGCCTGATCACCGCGCTGCTCTACCTGTATTACGAAGGCCACTACGGCACGCGTTCGCTCGGCGCGTTCGTGCTGCTGGTCATCAGCGCGGCGGTCGGCTTCCTGATGTGGTACTCGGTCGCGCGCGATGCGCAGCAGATCCAGCCGCTGGTGCCTGCGCTGCAGAGCTGGTGGATGAAGATCCACGTGCCGGCGAACTTCATCGGCTACGGCAGCTTCGCGTTGTCGGCGATGGTGTCGGTCGCGTACCTGATGAAGGAGCGCGGCGTGCTCGCCGATCGCCTGCCGACGCTCGAGGTGCTCGACGACGTGATGTACAAGTCGATCGCGGTCGGTTTCGCGTTCTTCACGATCGCGACGATCCTCGGCGCGATGTGGGCGGCCGAGGCATGGGGCGGCTACTGGAGCTGGGACCCGAAGGAAACCTGGGCGCTGATCGTGTGGCTGAACTACGCGGCGTGGTTGCACATGCGGCTGATGAAGGGCCTGCGCGGCGCGGTTGCCGCCTGGTGGGCACTCACGGGCCTGCTCGTGACGACGTTCGCGTTCCTCGGCGTCAACATGTTCCTGTCCGGGCTGCATAGCTACGGCAAGCTGTAAGATTTCGGCCGCTCGTCCGACTATAAGACCGCCGGTGCACTGCGTGCCCGGCGGTTTTCCTTTGTAACGGGCGGGCGATCCGGGCGTCGAACGGCGCATGACGGGCCGGGTCGAACGCTCAGGAAGCGTGCGCGCGGCGCATGCAGGAGGAGTAGCACGATGTGGATCAAACGTCCTTTGCGGAACGTACTGACCGGCGCCGATATCTCGCACAGCGAGATCACGCCGCGCGCGGTGTTCGAGAACCGGCGGCGCGTCTTGCAGGCGGCCGGCCTCGCGGCGGCGGGCGGGTTGCTCGGCGGCAGTGGTGCGGCATTTGCCGCGTATGCATCGCCCGACGCGCGGGCGGCGAAGCTCGCGGCGAAAACGAACCCGAAGTTCGTCGCGGCCGACAAGGTGACGCCGTTCAAGGACATCACGTCCTACAACAACTTCTACGAATTCGGCACCGACAAGAGCGACCCGGCGCAGAACGCCGGCACGCTGCGGCCGCGCCCGTGGCGCGTGAGCGTCGAGGGCGAGGTGCTGCACCCGAAGGTGTTCGATCTCGACGAACTGCTGAAGCTCGCACCGCTCGAGGAGCGCGTGTACCGGCTGCGCTGCGTCGAAGGCTGGTCGATGGTGATCCCGTGGATCGGCGTGCCGCTGTCCGAGCTGATCAAGCGTGTGCAGCCGACCGGCAATGCGAAATACGTGCAGTTCATCACGCTGGCCGATCCGTCGCAGATGCCGGGCCTCTCGACACCCGTGCTCGACTGGCCGTATTCGGAAGGGCTGCGGATGGACGAGGCGATGAATCCGCTGACGCTGCTGACGATGGGCGTCTACGGGGAGGTGCTGCCGAACCAGAACGGCGCGCCGGTGCGAATCGTCGTGCCGTGGAAGTATGGCTTCAAGAGCGCGAAGTCGCTCGTGAAGATCCGCTTCGTCGACCAGCAGCCGAAGACGAGCTGGAACACGTACGCAGCGAACGAATACGGCTTTTATTCGAACGTGAACCCGAACGTCGATCATCCGCGCTGGAGCCAGGCGACCGAGCGGCGCATCGGCGAGGACGGCTTCTTCACACCGAAGCGCAAGACGCTGATGTTCAACGGCTACGGCGATCTGGTTGCGTCGATGTATCAGGGCATGGACCTGAAAAAGAACTTCTGAGCGCGACGGTGAGAAACGACATGCCTCCTTCGACGCTGACACCCGCGCGCGCAGCCGGCACCGGATCGACCGCACGCGCGGCCCGGGCCGGTGCTGCTCGTACCGGCGCGCCGCGCTGGCTCGTGCCGGCCAAGGTGCTGGTTTTCGCGGCCGGCCTCTATCCGCTTGCGCGTCTCGTGCTGTTCGGGCTGACTGACCGGCTCGGCGCGAACCCGATCGAATTCATCACGCGTTCGACCGGCCTGTGGACGCTCGTGATGCTGTGCATCACGCTGGCCGTCACGCCGCTGCGGCGCATGACGGGCTTCGCGACGCTGCTGCGCTTTCGCCGGATGATCGGGCTGTTCGCGTTCTTTTACGCGACGCTGCATTTCACGACCTACCTGTGGTTCGACAAGTGGTTCGACGTCGTCGCGATCCTGAAGGACGTCGGCAAGCGCCCGTTCATCACGGTCGGCTTTGCCGCGTTCATGCTGCTGATCCCGCTCGCCGCGACGTCGCCGCGCGCGATGGTGCGCCGGCTCGGCCGCCACTGGGCGACGCTGCACTGCGCGATCTACGCGATCGCGCTGTTCGGCGTGCTGCACTTCTGGTGGATGAAAGCCGGCAAGCACGATCTCGCGCAGCCGAAGCTTTACGCGGCGATCGTCGCCGCGCTGCTCGGCTGGCGGCTGGCCGCATGGGGATGGCGGCGCGTGCGCACGTGACGGCACGGCCTGCAAAAACAAAAGGCGATGACCGGGAAGTCATCGCCTTGTTTCGCGAGCTGCGCGGGCGCCGTCGCGTCGTTACTGCGCGACGGCCGAGCCCGACGCCGGTGCGGGCATTTTCGATGCGTCGCTCGACAGTTCGGGCGTCAGCATGAGCGGCGTGCCGGACGAATCGGGCACACTGTCGGATGACGCGTTTTCATCGGTCGGCTTCACGTCCGACGGCGGCGTGTCCTGCTGCTGGATCGGCTTGGGCAGCGGAGGCACGGTAGGCAGATAGAGCGGGCCGCTTTGACCGCAGCCGGCAAGAATCGCCAAAGCCGCTACAATCGCGCTCATCCGGAAAACGACTCGCATGATCGTCCCTGAACAATTGAACCGATAGAGTTTAGCATGTCCGATACCGAATACCTGACCCGTGCCGAGGCCGTGCTGACGGCCGTCGAGCGTACCGTCGACACCGCGAACGACGGCGACCACGACATCGATCTGGAGCGCAACGGCAGCGTCCTGACGCTGACGTTCGAGAATGGCTCGAAGATCATCGTCAACCTGCAGCCGCCGATGAAGGAAGTGTGGATCGCCGCGAAGGCGGGCGGATTCCACTACCGTTTCGTTGATGGCGAATGGCGCGATACGCGCACGGGCACCGAGTTCTACGCGGCGCTCACCGAATACGCGACGCAGCAGGCCGGCCTGCCGATCACGTTCAGCGCGTGACGGCCGGGGCGCCGGGCCCCGAATGTCGTACCAAAAGAAAAAGCGCCCCGCAGTTCATTCACGGGGCGCTTTTTTCACGTCCGGGGCCGCGGGTCAGTGGCCGCGGAACAGGTTCATGATGTCCTGCTTTTCCTGCTCGTCGACGTGGGGCGCCGGCGCCGCTTCGTCGACGTTCTGCGCGGCCGGCGCCTGCGGCACACCGACCGTCGACACGAAACCGTGCCCCGGCGTGAAGTCGGTGAAGTACAGCTCGCTGCCGAGCGACTCGACGCCGTCCGGCATCGTCGGCTTGAACTCCGGTACGCCCTTCAGCGCCGCGCCCATGTAGTCGATCCAGACGGGCAGCGACAGGCCGCCGCCGGTTTCGCGATCGCCGAGGCTGCGCGGGTTGTCGTAGCCGATCCACGCGATCGCGGCGAGCGTGTGCTGGTAGCCGGCGAACCACGCGTCGTGCGAATCGTTCGTCGTGCCGGTCTTGCCCGCGAGGTCGGTGCGCTTCAGGATGTTGGTCCGCGCGCCCGTGCCGCGCTGCGCGACGCTCTGCAGCAGGCTGTTCATCACGTATGCGTTGCGCGCGTCGATCGCGCGCGGCGCGTTCTGCTCGGCGACGAGCGGTTGCGCGCGTGCGACGATCGCGCCGTTCGGATCGGTGACTTCGGCGATCAGGTACGGATTGACGCGGTAGCCGCCGTTCGCGAAGACCGAGTACGCGCCGGCCATCTGCAGCGGCGTGACCTGGCCCGCGCCGAGCGCCATCGGCAGGTAGGCCGGATGGCGCTCGGCGTCGAAGCCGAAGCGCGTGATGTACTGCTGCGCGTACTTCGTGCCGATGTGGTTCAGGATCCGGATCGACACGAGGTTGCGCGAGCGCTGCAGCGCGGTGCGCATCGACATCGGGCCTTCGAAGCCGCCGCCGTAGTTCTTCGGCTCCCACGGCTGCCCGCCCGTTTCGGCGGCGCTGAAATACAGCGGGCCATCGTTGATCACGGTTGCCGGCCCGAGGCCCTTGTCGAGCGACGCCGAGTAGATGAACGGCTTGAACGAAGAACCCGGCTGCCGCCATGCCTGCGTGACATGGTTGAACTTGTTCTTGTTGTAGTCGAAGCCGCCGACGAGCGAGCGGATCGCGCCGTCCTGCGGGATGATCGACAGGAACGCGCCTTCGACCTGCGGCAACTGCGTGATCGACCATTTGCCGGTGTCGTTCTTCACGACGCGGACGATCGCACCGGGGCGGATGCGGCGGTTCGGCTGCGCGTTGGTCGACAGCGCGCCCGACGCGAAGCGCAGGTTGTCGCCTTCGATCGTCGCAGTGCTGCCGTCGATGAACGCGACCGTGATCTGGCGCGGGCTCGCGGCCGTGACGACCGCGGCTATCAGTTCGCCGTTGTCGGGGTGCTCGAGCAGCGCGTCGTCGATCGCCTGTTCGCGGTCGTCCGCACCGGCCGGCAGCTCGATGAAGCCTTCCGGCCCGCGATAACCGTGCCGACGCTCGTAATCCATGATGCCCTTGCGCAGCGCGGTATACGCGACCTGCTGGTCCGCGGAATCGATCGTCGTGACGACGTTGAAGCCGCGCGTGTAGGTTTCCTCGCGGTACTGCGCGTACATCATCTGTCTGACCATTTCCGCGACGTACTCGGCGTGCACGCTGAAATCGCGGCCCGGGCCCTTGACGACGAGCGGCTGCGCGACGGCCTCGTCGTACTGCTCGCGCGTGATGAAGTTCAGCTCGAGCATCCGCTGCAGGATGTATTCCTGGCGCACCTTCGCGCGCTTCGGGTTCACGACTGGGTTATACGCGGACGGCGCCTTCGGCAGCCCCGCGAGCATCGCCGCCTCCGCGAGCGTGATGTCCTTCAGGTCCTTGCCGAAATAGACCCGCGCGGCGCTCGCGAAGCCGTACGCGCGCTGGCCGAGATAGATCTGATTCATGTAGACCTCGAGAATCTGATCCTTCGTCAGCGCGCGCTCGATCCGGTACGCGAGCAGCATCTCGTAGATCTTGCGCGTGTAGGTCTTCTCGCTCGACAGGAAGAAGTTGCGCGCGACCTGCATCGTGATCGTGCTCGCGCCCTGCGATGCATGACCGTTCGTCAGCGCGACGAAGCCGGCGCGGATGATGCCGGTGAGGTCGACGCCGCCGTGATCGTAGAAGCGTGCGTCCTCGATCGCGAGGATCGCCTTCTTCAGCGAGTCGGGCACGTCCCTGAAATGGACGACGTCGCGGCGCTCTTCGCCGAATTCGCCGATCAGCACGTGATCGGACGTATAGATGCGCAGCGGCACCTTCGGGCGATAGTCGGTCAGCGCGTCGAGCGACGGCATGTTCGGCCACGCGACGACGAGCGCATAGCCGAGCACGAGGCCGCCGGCCACGACGAGGGCCATGCACATCGCGGCGAAGCCGAGCAGGACTTTTTGCCACCAGGGACGCTTCTTCGGCTCCGGGGCGGGAGGCGGGGACGTAGGAGTCGTGGATTGCATAGGCATACCGGAAAACAGTCTCGCGATTATAGCTGCCCGGTAAGACCGGTCCTGACACGGGGGCTGCCCGCCGGAAAGCCGCGGGTTGCCGTGTCTTCAGCATAGCCCGCGCACGGCTGTTCCGAGCCGATGCTGGCCGTTCGGGCGCCCGTCGGCCGCACGCGCCGCTTTGCAGAATCAGGTCTCGGAAACGCGGCATGGGCCGCGACGATCGCGGGAGGCCGGGATGGCGGGACGATGGATGGCGCGGTTCGCGCAGGGCAGGCACGGGGCGACGGGAATCGACGTCGGGGCGGACGAGGTGAGGGTGGTTGCGCTGAGCCGGCGCGCCCGTGCTGCCGATGTGCGCGTCGAGGGGCTCGAGCGGGAGCCGGTCGGGTTGGCGGGCGGGCCGGAAGACGCGCGCTGGGCGGCGGTTGCGCGCTCGCTGGCGGCGGCCGTGTCGCGGCTGGCGGCGGCGGGAGTGAGGTGCGAGGCGTGCGGCGTGATGGCGCTGTGCGATGAAGAGATCCGTACCGCGACGCTCGACCTGGCCGGGCGTGACGACGTCGAGGATGCCGCGCGTCAGGCGGCCGAGCGCATTTCGGGGCTGGCGCCGGACAGCCTCGCGTTCGACTGGCGGCAGGATGGCGGCGCGCAGTCTGGCGAGATCGAGGTCGCGGTGGCCCCGCTGGCGCTGCTCGAACGGCGGATCGACGTGGCCGCCCAGGCCGGTGTCGACCTGACGGCCGTCGACGGCGAGTCGGCGGCCGCGCTGCGCGCGTTGCGTTATGCGGCGCAGTTCGAACTCGACGCGCACGATCCCTATGCCGCGCTCTGGTTCAGCGACTCGGGCGTGCAAGCGTGGCGGGTCGACGGTGCGCTGGCCGCGCAGGTGCTCGCGCTGTCAGGCGGGGTGCCGGAGGCGTTCTCCGACGCATTGCGCCAGCGCGTGCTCGGGGCCGTGCGTTGCGTACTCGTGGCCGGGGACGAGCGGTGCATCGCCCGCTTCGGGACGTCCGTCGCCGATATCGGCGACGTGCTCGGCGCGGTTGCGGTGCCGTTCGACTGCACGGGCTGGGATGGGCAGCCGTGCCCGCCCGCCGGCATGCCGGGCGGCCCTGCATTCGCCGTCGCGTTCGGGCTGGCGTTGCGCGGGGTGTGGGAATGATGACCGGTCGCATGCCGGCACGCGCGTCCGGGCTGGCTGCGGTCGATCGTGCGGGGCTCGGCGGTTTCAACCTGCTGCCGTACCGCGAGCGGCTGGCGCAGGCGTTGCGACGTCGCCGGGCCGCGCAGTGCGGGGCGGCAATCCTGCTCGGCGTGCTCGGCGCCGGTCTGTGGACGGGCGCTGCCGCATGGCTACGGTGGCGCGCGGACGCCGAGCGCGTAAGCGTGGAGACGCGGCTGCGGCAGTTGCAGCCGCGGGTGGAAGTTGCGACGCGCACCGCCAGTGCAGCAGCCGCCGCCGCTCGGCGCGGCGCGCGGGCAGCCGAGCTCGCCGCGCCTTACCGGCGCGTCGCAGCGCTGCTGGCGACGCTGGCGCAGGTGCGAGACGACGCGGTTCGGCTCGACACGCTGCGCACGACACCGACGGGTGCCGAGCTCGATGTGCGCGCCACGAGTTACCGGGCGGCCGAGCGATGGCTCGCCGGGATGGCGCGCGAGCAGCGGGACTGGCGGATCGATATCGACGCGTTGAAGCCTGCTTCGGATGCACCGGTCGCGTCGGCGGGGATGCCGTTCCGGTTCTCGGTCCAACTGTATTGGCGCGATGCGATGTCGTCGCGAAGCACATCGGGAAGCGGCGCATGACGGCGATCGTGCATCGGCCTGCGCCGCGCGGCGAAGCATGGCTGCGCGGCATGCGGCGCGTGTCGCCCGAGGCTGCACATACGGCCGGCTGCGCGCTGGCGTTCGCAGCCGTGCTGGCGGGCGGCATTCATCTGGCGAATGCCGCCGACTGGAGCGGGCTCGCGCACAGTCGCACGTTGCTGGCAGCGGCGCAGGTGCGGGAGGCCGATGCGCAGCGCGTGCTTGCGGCCGCCGGGCAACGGCGCGACGCAGGTCCGGCACCAGCGCGCGATGACCGCTTGTCGCCTGCGCCGGAATGGGGTGCGCTGATGCTCGAACTGGCCGATCTCGCAGCGTCGAGCGGGCTGCGTCGCGTAACGATCGAACCGCAGCAAGCCGGCGGCGCGGCGTCGGACGGCCGGCGCACGGTGCGTATCGTCGCGGATGGCGGCTTTCGCGCGTTGTTGCACATGGTCGGCGGGCTGGCAGGCTTTCCGGTGCTGGCAGTGCCGTCGGTGCTGCGTGTCGAGCGAGGATTGCAAGCTGCACGCGTGGAAATGTCCGTCGACGTTTTTCCGGCGCTGCCGGCTGCAACGGGCGTTGGCGGCACGGCGGCGGTTCCGGCAGCGGCGCTCGACGAGGACCCGTTCGACACGGCTGGCTTGTCCGCAGCGGATGGTCAGGCTGCCCGCCTGGCCGGCACGATTCGCGACGCGCGCGCCGGTCTCGCGCTGGTCGACGGCGGCGACGGCACGTTCACCGCCGTGGCGCCCGGCGAAGCGCTCGGGGCTGCGCGCGTGGTGCGTGTCGAGCCCGCGGCCGTGACGCTCGCGACGGCGGACGGGGCGCACCGGCTCGTCCTCGATGACGGAGGCCGGCCATGATGAAGTACGGATGTCGGGCACTCGCCGTCGTCTGGGCCGGATTGACGGCGGCCGGGGCAAGCGCGTCATTGCCACCGCTGCCGGCCGTCTGGCCAGCAGCGGCGATGGATGCGCAGGTGCCGGGCCTGCCGCCGCCCGGAGGCTTGGCCGATGGCGTGGATGATGCCGTGTCGGCGGAGGTCGGCCCGCAACGGTTCGATCACGCGGCTCACGCGGCGCGTCAGGCAGAAACCGCCGCTTCGGCTCCCCGGCTGGAGGGGCCGCCGATCCCGTTGGCGCCGCCGGCCCGGATGAGCGACGACGCGGCACGGCAACCGGGCGATGCGAACGACGCGCGTCGAATCTCGCTGAATCTGCAGGGCGTAGGTCTCGCAGCTGCATTCGACGCGTTCGCCCGGTTCACGGGGCTCAATATCGTCGTCGGCGAGCAGGTGCGCGGCACCGTCACGTTACGTCTGAACAATGTTCGCTGGCGCGATGCATTCGACACGCTGCTCGACACGCACGGGCTCGCGATGTCACGGCGCGGCAACGTGATATGGGTCACGCCGGCGGCCGAACTGGCCGCGCGCGAACGCGAGCGCTTCGAGATGCACGCGCGGGCCGCCGATCTGGAGCCGCTCGCGAGCCGTACGTTCGCGCTGCACTACCCGCGTGCGCAGGACGTGCAACGGCTGCTGGCCGGCGCGACCGGCCAGCGCCTGCTGTCGAAGCGCGGCGCCGCGGCGGCCGATCCGCGCACGAACCTGTTGTTCGTCACCGATCTCGAACCGCGTATCGCGCAGATCGCGGGCCTGATCGACGCGATCGACCGGCCATCGCGGCAGGTCCGGATCGAGGCGCGCATCGTCGAGGGCGAACAGGGCTTCTCGCGCAACCTCGGCGCACGCGTCGCGCTGCGTGCGCAGGGGCGCCCCCCGTCGGGCGACGGCACCACGTTCACGGCGGACGCGCGCAACGCGCTCGACCTTGCCGCGCGGCCGCTCGGCGGCTTCGAGGCGGCAACCGCCGGCTTCACGCTGTTCGCCGCGCCGCTCAGCCGCGTACTCGACATCGAACTGAACGCACTCGAAGCGCAGGGGCGGGGACAGATCGTTTCGCGTCCGCGCGTGGTGACCGCCGATCGCGTCAAGGCTATCGTCGAGCAGGGTTCGGAGCTGCCGTACCAGGCGAAGATCGGCAACGGCGTGAGCGGCGTGCAGTTCCGCCGCGCGACGCTCAAGCTCGAGGTCGAGCCGCAGATCACGCCCGACGGGCGCGTGGTGCTCGACCTGGACGTGACGAAGGACAGCGTCGGCGAGCCGACGGCGGCCGGCCCGGCTATCCATACGAAGCACGTGCAGACGCGCGTCGAGGTCGAGGACGGCGGGACGGTCGCGATCGGCGGGATCTACGAGCAGCTGCGCCGGAACGATGTGACGCGCGTGCCGCTCTTGGGCAAAATACCGATTCTGGGCGCGCTTTTCCGGCACCGCGCGCAGCGCGACCAGCGCAGCGAACTGGTCGTCTTCATCACGCCGACCATCGTCGATGCGCGCTGCGATGCGCGCGGCGCGGCTGGCGCGGATCACGACAAAACGGGGCCGGAAGCCGCCGGCGCAGGCTCGACAAGGCAGCCGCTTTGCCAGTAAGCTGCGCCACACACCAGCAAGATTGAAGCAGAGGAAGCCGTTGCAAGCGCGGGACCCACATGCAAACGTATTTTTCGTCGGCCTTATGGGAGCGGGTAAGACCACCGTGGGCCGTGCGGTCGCGCGTCGTCTCGACAGGACGTTCTTCGACTCCGACCACGAAATCGAGGCCCGCACGGGCGCGCGCATTCCGGTGATCTTCGAGCTGGAGGGCGAGACCGGGTTTCGCGATCGCGAAACACAGGTAATCGCCGAGCTCACGCAGCGCGAGAACATCGTGCTCGCGACGGGCGGCGGCGCGGTGCTGCGCCCGGAAAATCGCGACTGCCTGAAAAGCAGTGGCATCGTCGTCTATCTGCGTGCCAATCCGCACGATCTGTGGCTGCGCACGCGCAAGGACAAGAACCGCCCGCTGCTGCAGACCGAGGATCCGAAGGGGCGCCTCGAAGCGCTCTACGAAGTGCGCGACCCGCTGTACCGCGAATGCGCGGATTTCGTCATCGAGACCGGCCGTCCGTCGGTCAACGGTCTCGTCAACATGGTGCTGATGCAACTCGAACTGGCGGGCGTCATCGCCAAGCCGCTACAAGCATGATTACTGTCAACGTCGATCTGGGCGACCGCGCCTATCCGATTCATATTGGCGCCGGCCTGATCGGCCGCGCGGAGCTGTTCGCGCCTCACATCAAGGGTTCGTCCGTCACGATCGTCACGAACACGACGGTCGATCCGCTTTACGGCGACACGCTGCGCGCGGCGCTCGCGCCGCTTGGCAAGCATGTGTCGACGGTCGTGCTGCCGGACGGCGAGGCGTACAAGAACTGGGAAACGCTGAACCTGATCTTCGACGGCTTGCTGACCGGGCGCGCGGATCGCAAGACGACGCTCGTCGCGCTCGGCGGCGGCGTGGTCGGCGACATGACGGGCTTTGCCGCCGCGTGCTACATGCGCGGCGTGCCGTTCATCCAGGTACCGACGACGCTGCTGTCGCAGGTCGATTCGTCGGTCGGCGGCAAGACGGGCATCAACCACCCGCTCGGCAAGAACATGATCGGCGCGTTCTACCAGCCGCAGGCCGTGATCGCGGACATCGGCGCGCTGGCGACGCTGCCCGATCGCGAACTGGCGGCCGGTGTCGCCGAGATCATCAAGACCGGCGCGATCGCCGATGCGGAATTCTTCGACTGGATCGAGGCGAACGTCGACGCGCTGAACCGTCGCGAGCCGGCAGCGCTCGCGCACGCCGTGAAGCGCTCGTGCGAGATCAAGGCGAGCGTGGTCGCGGCCGACGAGCGCGAAGGCGGCCTGCGCGCGATCCTGAACTTCGGCCACACGTTCGGCCATGCAATCGAGGCCGGCCTTGGCTACGGCGAATGGCTGCACGGCGAGGCGGTCGGCTGCGGGATGGTGATGGCGGGCGACCTGTCGGTGCGGCTCGGCCTGCTCGACGAAGCGTCGCGGCAGCGGCTCGACGCGGTGATCGCGGCCGCGCACCTGCCGACCCGCGGGCCCGCGCTCGGCGACGCGCGCTACATGGATTTGATGCGCGTCGACAAGAAGGCCGAGGCCGGCGCGATCAAGTTCATCCTGCTGAAGCGATTCGGCGATACGCTGATCACGCAGGCGCCGGACGAAGCCGTATTCGCTACACTGGCGCAGACAACCCGGTAACGGCGGCCCGGATGCCCCGGCGCCCCTGACATGGAGGAGACGTGAGCGAGACATCCAGCAGCACACTGCCCGAAGCCGGCCGCGCATCCGCTGCGCCGGTGGCCGAGCCGCCGACGCTGGCGGCGCTGGAAGCCCATCTCGCTCCGTATGCCGCACACGCGTCGCAGTCGCGCGGCCGCCGCCATCCGGAAACGCCGCCGGCGGCGCGCACCGAATTCCAGCGCGACCGCGACCGCATCGTCCATTCGACCGCGTTTCGCCGGCTTGAATACAAGACGCAGGTCTTCGTCAATCACGAAGGCGACCTGTTCCGCACGCGCCTCACGCACAGCCTCGAAGTCGCGCAGATCGCGCGCTCGGTCGCGCGCAACCTGCGCCTGAACGAGGATCTCGTCGAAGCGATCTCGCTCGCGCACGATCTTGGCCATACGCCGTTCGGCCATGCCGGCCAGGACGCGCTGAATGCGTGCATGCGCGAGCACGGCGGCTTCGAGCACAACCTGCAGAGCCTTGCCGTCGTCGACGAGCTCGAGGAACACTACGGCGCGTTCAACGGGCTGAACCTGTGCTTCGAGACGCGCGAAGGCATTCTGAAGCACTGCTCGCGCGAGAATGCGCGCAAGCTCGGCGCGCTCGGCGAGCGCTTCCTGCAGGGCCGCCAGCCGTCGCTCGAAGCGCAGCTCGCGAACATCGCGGACGAAATTGCCTACAACAACCACGATGTCGACGACGGCCTGCGTTCCGGCCTGATCACGATCGAGCAGCTCGCGGAAGTCGAGCTGTGGCAGCGCCACTACGAGGAGGCGCTCGCCGAATTCCCGCACCTCGAAGGCCGCCGCCTCGTGCACGAGACGGTGCGCCGCATCATCAACACGCTGATCGTCGACCTGATCGACGAGACGACGCGCAATCTCGCGCGCGTGGCGCCCGCGTCGCTCGACGACGTGCGCGCCGCGCCGCCGCTCGTGTCGCACAGCGCGACGGTCGCCGCGCAGGCGGCCGCCCTCAAGCGTTTCCTCTTCAAGAACCTGTATCGCCACTACAAGGTGATGCGCATGGCGAGCAAGGCGCAGCGCGTCGTCACGGGGCTGTTCGACGCGTTCATCGACGATCCGCGCCTGCTGCCGCCGCCGTACCAGTCGGACGACGCAACGCAGCAACCGCGTCTCGTCGCGCACTACATCGCCGGAATGACCGACCGCTTCGCGCTGAAGGAATATCAGCGCCTGTTCGTCGTCAACGACAACTGACTGTCACAAACGATCACTAGACTTCGCCGGTTCAATGGCGACGGGAATGTTGCACACGCTGTTGGTAACGTTTTCATAGGAGAGAGGTCGATGAAGAAGAAGCCTGCGGGGACCATGGTTCGTTCGATCGCGCTCGGCGGCGCGCTGATGTTCGGTGTGCAGCACGTGGCGCTCGCCGCGACGGAGATCCAGTTCTGGCATGCGATGGAGGCCGCGCTCGGCGAGCGGGTCAACGCGATTGCCGAGCAGTTCAACGCGTCGCAGAGCGACTACAAGATCGTGCCGGTCTTCAAGGGCACCTACGACCAGGCGCTCGCGGCCGGCATCGCCGCCTATCGCAGCGGCAACGCGCCGGCGATCCTCCAGGTCTATGAAGTCGGCACGGCCACGATGATGCAGGCGAAGAAGGCCGTCGTGCCCGTCTACGACGTGTTCAAGCAGGCCGGCGTGCCGCTCGACGAAAAGGCGTTCGTGCCGACCATCTCGAGCTACTACAGCGACGCGAAGACGGGCCATCTCGTGTCGATGCCGTTCAACAGCTCGACGCCGGTGCTGTACTACAACAAGGATGCGTTCAAGAAGGCCGGGCTCGACCCGAACCAGCCGCCGAAGACGTGGGACGACGTGAAGGCCGATGCCGAGAAGCTGCGCAAGTCGGGGATGGCGTGCGGCTTCACGACCGGCTGGCAGGGCTGGATCCAGCTCGAGAACTACAGTGCATGGCACGGGCTGCCGTTCGCGAGCCGCAACAACGGCTTCGACGGCGCCGACGCTGTGCTCGAGTTCAACAAGCCGCAGCAGATCGCGCACGTCGCGTTCCTGCAGCAGATGGCGAAGGACGGCACGTTCACGTACGCGGGCCGCAAGGACGAAGCATCGGCGAAGTTCTACAGCGGCGACTGCGGGATCATGACGACGTCGTCGGGCGCGCTCGCGAACGTGCAGAAATTCGCGAAGTTCAGCTACGGCACGGGCATGATGCCGTACGACGCGAACGTGAAGGGCGCGCCGCAGAATGCGATCATCGGCGGCGCGAGCCTGTGGGTGCTGGCCGGCAAGGATCCGGCGACCTACAAGGGCGTCGCGAAATTCCTCGCGTACCTGGCATCGCCGGCCGTCGCCGCGAAGTGGCACCAGGACACGGGCTACCTGCCGGTCACGACGGCCGCGTACGACCTCACGCGCCAGCAGGGCTTCTACGCGAAGAACCCGAGCGCCGAAACCGCGATCAAGCAGATGCTGAACAAGCCGCCGCTGCCGTACACGAAGGGGCTGCGTCTGGGCAACATGCCGCAGATCCGCACGATCGTCGACGAGGAGTTCGAACAGGTCTGGGCGCAGAAGAAGTCGCCGAAGGACGCGCTCGATTCGGCGGCCTCGCGCGGCGACGAGTTGCTGCGCCGCTTCGAGAAGTCGGGCGGCTGAGCACGCATCGCTTCGTGCCGCCGGCCGCGCCGCGCATGCGCGCGTGCGGTCCGGCGGCGCGGTTTCTTTTCCGTTTCGCCTGACCGGATCTCCGCGATGCAATCCCGTTCCCGCTTCGGTACGAGCCTGGTGCCGTACCTGCTGATCGCGCCGCAGCTCGCGATCACCGCCGTGTTCTTCCTGTGGCCGGCCGGTGTCGCGCTTTGGCAGTCGACGCAGATGCAGGACGCGTTCGGCACGTCGAGCGAATTCGTCGGCTTCGCGAACTTCACGCGCCTGTTCGCCGATCCGCTGTACCTCGATTCATTTCGCACGACGCTCGTGTTCAGCTCGCTCGTCACGGTGAGCGGGCTCGTCGTGTCGCTGCTGCTCGCCGCGTGCGCCGACCGCGTGACCCGCGGCGCGCGCGCATATCGCACGCTGCTGATCTGGCCGTACGCGGTCGCACCGACGATCGCGGCCGTGCTGTGGGCGTTCCTGTTCAACCCGAGCATCGGGCTCATCACATATGCGCTCGCGAAGGGCGGCATCGTGTGGAACCACGCGCTGAACGGCGGGCAGGCGATGTTCCTCGTCGTGCTCGCGTCGGTGTGGAAGCAGGTGAGCTACAACTTCCTGTTCTTCTACGCGGGCCTGCAGGCGATCCCGCGCTCGCTGATCGAGGCGGCGGCGATCGACGGCGCGGGGCCGGTGCGGCGTTTCTTCCACATCGTGCTGCCGCTGCTGTCGCCGACGAGTTTCTTCCTGCTGGTCGTGAACCTCGTCTATGCGTTCTTCGACACGTTCCCGGTGATCGACGCGGCCACCGGCGGCGGTCCGGCGCAGAGCACGAAGACGCTGATCTACAAGATCTTCGCGGAGGGCTTCCAGGGGCTCGACATCGGCAGTTCGGGCGCACAGTCGGTCGTGCTGATGATCATCGTCGTCGGGCTCACGGTGATCCAGTTCCGCTTCGTCGAACGCAGGGTGCAATACGCATGATCGAAAATCGCAAGGGCTTCGACCTGTTCTGCCACGCGGTGCTGGTCGCGGGCGTCGTGCTGATCGTGTTTCCTGTCTACGTCGCGTTCTGCGCGGCGACGATGAATGCGCAGGAAGTGTTCACGGTGCCGCTGTCGCTCGTGCCAAGCACGCACCTGTTCGAGAACATCGCGTACATCTGGTGGCACGGCAGCGGCGGTACGACGGCGCCGTTCGGCCGGCTGCTCGTGAACAGCTTCGCGATGGCGCTCGGCATCGCGGTCGGCAAGATCGCGATGTCGATCCTGTCCGCGTACGCGATCGTCTATTTCCGCTTCCCGTTTCGCAACACGGCGTTCTGGCTGATCTTCGTCACGCTGATGCTGCCGGTGGAAGTGCGGATCTTCCCGACCGTGCAGGTCGTGTCGACGCTGCACCTGACGAACACCTACGCGGGGCTAACGCTGCCGCTGATCGCATCGGCGACCGCGACGTTCCTGTTCCGCCAGTTCTTCATGACGCTGCCCGACGAGCTGATGGACGCCGCGCGCATCGACGGCGCGGGCGCGCTGCGCTTCTTCTGGGACGTCGTGCTGCCGCTGTCGAAGACGAGCATCGCGTCGCTGTTCGTGATCACGTTCATCTACGGCTGGAATCAGTATCTGTGGCCGATCCTGATCACGACGGAGGCGTCGCTGTCGACGGCGGTGGTGGGCATCAAGACGATGATCGCGAGCGGCGACGCCGCGACCGAATGGCAATACGTGATGGCGGCGACGCTGATGGCGATGATGCCGCCGCTCGTCGTCGTGCTGGCGATGCAGCGCTGGTTCGTGCGCGGCCTCGTCGATTCCGAGAAATGAATGACGGACGGCAACCGGGAGAAAGACCAAGTATGGCTGCGCTGAGCTTGAAGGGCGTCAGGAAATCCTACGACGGCAAGCAGCACGTGCTGCATGGCATCGACGTGGAGATCGCGGACGGCGAATTCATCGTGCTGGTCGGCCCGTCGGGCTGCGGCAAATCGACGTTGCTGCGGATGATCGCGGGGCTCGAGAGCGTGACGGACGGTGAGATCGCGATCGGCGACCGGGTCGTCAACGCGCTGGAGCCGAAGGATCGCGACATCGCGATGGTGTTCCAGAACTATGCGCTGTACCCGCACATGACGGTCGCGCAGAACATGGGCTACGGGCTGAAGATCCGCGGGATCGAGCGTGCGGCGATCGACTCGCGGGTGGCCGCGGCCGCGAAGATCCTCGAGCTCGAGCCGCTGCTCGCGCGGCGGCCGCGCGAGCTGTCGGGCGGCCAGCGGCAGCGCGTCGCGATGGGGCGCGCGATCGTGCGCGAGCCGTCGGTATTCCTGTTCGACGAACCGTTGTCGAACCTCGACGCGAAGCTGCGCGTGCAGATGCGGCTCGAGATCCAGCGGCTGCATGCGCGGCTCGCGACGACGAGCGTCTACGTGACGCACGACCAGATCGAGGCGATGACGCTCGCGCAGCGCGTGATCGTGATGAATCGCGGTTACGCGGAGCAGATCGGTGCACCGGTCGACGTGTACGAGAAGCCGGCGACGGTGTTCGTCGCGGGCTTCATCGGTTCGCCCGCGATGAACCTGATGCATGGCCGGCTGTCGGACGACGGCGCGACCTTCTCGGTCGCGGGCGGCGGCCCCGCGCTGCCGGTCGCCGGCGCGCCCGGTATCGGCGCGGCGATCGCCACCGGGCGCGACTGGGTGCTCGGCGTGCGCCCCGAACACATGACGCCTCAGCCGGGCGTCGCGCAGGCGACGCTGCCCGTCGACTCGTGCGAGCTGCTCGGCGCGGACAATCTCGCGCACGGCCGCTGGGGCAATCACGACGTCGCGGTGCGCCTGCCGCACGCGGACCGTCCCGCGCGCGGCACGGCGCTGGCGGCCGCGCTGCCCGCGCACCGGCTGCATTTCTTCGATCCCGAAACCGGCAAGCGCGCCGGCTGAACCTGCTGCATTTGCCGAGAAACCGACGATGATTTCCCGTACCGACTGGCCTTATCCGCGCGTCGTCGCCCATCGCGGCGGCGGCACGCTCGCGCCGGAGAACACGCTCGCCGCGCTCGACGAGGGGGCGCGACGCGGTCACCGGATGGTCGAGTTCGACGCGAAGCTGTCGGCCGACGACGTAACGTTCCTGCTGCACGACGACACGGTCGATCGAACCTCGAACGGCCAGGGGGCGGCGGCGGGCATGCGTTATCAGGCGCTGGCCGCGCTCGACGCGGGCGCATGGCTCGACGCGCGCTTCGCGGGCGAGCGGATGCCGACGCTCGAGGCGGCGGCGGCGCGCTGTATCGCCCACGGCCTGGCCGCGAATGTCGAGATCAAGCCGTGCCCCGGGCGCGAGCGCGAGACAGGGCAGCGCGTGGCGGCCGATGCGGCCGCGTACTGGCGCGATGCCGCGGTGCCGCCGCTGCTGTCGTCGTTCTCGTTCGATGCGCTGCAGCAGGCGCGCGCGACCGTGCCGGCGCTGCCGTGCGGGATGCTTTACGAGGCCGTGCCGGACGACTGGCATGCGCAGGTCGTCGGCGCGCTCGGCTGCATATCGTTGCATGCAGACCACAAACGGCTCGACGAACCGCTCGTGCGCGCGATCAAGGCGGCCGGGCTGCGCATCCTGGCGTACACGGTGAACGACCTCGAACGGGCGCGCGAGCTCGCGCGCTGGGGCGTCGACGCGGTCTGCACGGACCGGATCGACCTGATCGCCCCCGATGCGCTGGATGACATCGCGTAGCGGCCGGTCCCGCGCGACGGTGGGTGCGGGAAGACCCTGAGACAAAAAAACGACGCCCCGGCGGGAATCCCGCCGGGGCGTTTTGCATCGTGGAGACGTTACGTCACGAAAATTCCGCTACAAATTGCAGCAGGATTAACCATTCCCCAAATATTCGACTACGCTTAGAAGCGGTAGCCGACGTTCAGGTACGTGACGATCGGGTTGAGCGAGATCTTCGCTTTCGACGTTTCGGTCAGGGTGCCGACCGGCGTCCGGCGGGCCGTCGTGAAGGTCGCGGTCACGCTGACCGGGATGTATGAGAGCGACAGGCCCGCGAACCAGTGTTTCGTGAAGTTGTACGTGAAGCCGGCGTTGAACACGGGCGCCCACTGGTTGCTGGTCGTCGCGCTGGTCGGGCCGCCGAGCACGCCGTTCTCGAACGTGCCGTTCGTGATCTTTGCGCCGGTGAACCAGACATACGTCGCGCCGACGCCGACATACGGACGGAACTTCGCGTTGGCGTCGTTGAAGTGGTAGCGAAGCAATACGGCGGGGCTCCACTGATACGCACGGCCGAGTACGCCGAACTTTTCGAACTGACCCTTGCCGGTAATGTCGAACTTCGGCGGTATCCCCATAACGAGCTCGGTGGAGATGTGGTCGGTGACGAAGTAGCCAGTTGCGAGTCCAAGCGTGTCGGCGTCGTTGATGCCGGCGCCCGTGTTGGGAATCGATTGGTTGATGGGCGTGCCGCCAACGCGGTACACGAACAGCGGGTCGCTGCTGTCCTGCGGCGACAGGTGCAGCCAGCCGGTGCTGACGTAGAAATCACCTGCGGATTGTGCATGTGCCGTACCGCCCGCAAACGTGAATGCGAGCGCTGCGGCCCCCGTAATGGCCAGTTTTCGTTTCATTGTGTCTCCTCCGATCAAAGGCGTGCTCATTATGACGACTGCGTTTAAAACCAAACAAGCTCGTAAGTTAGAGTTTTCACCCTAGGATTAGCACGACCGTACGTATCCGCGCACCGACAGGACGGGCATTCTACGCAGGTGTGCATTTTCGGACCTCCGGGTATTTCCTAACGCGTTCAAACGGACATTCAGCATGGCACGGCTAGCACGACTCTACGTTCCCGACCAGCCGCAGCACGTGATACTGCGCGGCCTGGATCAGCAACCCGCGTTCGTCGACGACCAGGACTACGAACTCTTCATCGATTGCCTGAAGGCCGCCGCGCGCGATCATCACCTGTCGGTGCATGCCTATGTGCTGCTGCCGCGCCAGGTGCAACTCCTCGTGACGCCGAGCGACGAGGCGAGCCTGCCGAAAGCGATGCAGGCCGTCGGTCGCCGCTACGTCGCGCATTTCAACCGGCGCTATTCGCGGCGCGGCACCCTGTGGGAAGGCCGCTATCGCGCGACCGTGATCGAAGGCGAGCGCTATTTCCTGCTCGCGAGCCGCGTGGTCGAGATGAGCCCGGTGCGCTCGCAACTCGTCGCGACGCCCGAAGCCTATCGCTGGTCGAGCTACCGGCATCACGTCGGGCTCACCGTCGACAGCCTGATCACCGACCATCCGCTCTACTGGGCGCTCGGCAACACGCCGTTCGACCGCCAGCGTGCGTACAAGGAGCTGTGCGAGCAGCCGCTCGACGAGCGGCAGGCCGACCAGTTGCAGCAGGCGACGCTGAAGGGCTGGGTGCTCGGCGGCGAGAACTACCGCGAGTGGGCGGCGCGCACCGCGAACCGGCGCGTGTCGCCGCTGCCGCGTGGACGCCCCAGAAAGGTGCGTGAGAACACGCCGCCGATCCAGCAATAACGCGGGAACGGCGGCCGGGAAGCGGCGCTGCGGGCGCCGCTTCTTTTTGCACCAAAACGATACGACCCTAATAAAACAGCACCAGATCGAAGCATCCATTTAATTGGGGTTCGATCAAACGGTTTTTGTTGCTATTCCTTTGATTCGTCGCGTATATTCCGAATTCCGGTGGCCCGGGCGAAGCATGCCCACCCACTGTCGGCCGCGCCGTCTCCCGTCGGGAGCGGGATCGACGGCAACAACAAAACGGTTCAACGGCCCTCCAGGCCCCCTTTACGACGGTGTCCCCATGAACGACCACCAGCAGCCGCTCGCCGCGGTGCCCGCCGCACAAGGTCTGTACGACCCGCAAAACGAACACGACGCCTGTGGCGTCGGCTTCGTCGCTCACATCAAGGGCAAGAAGAGCCACGAGATCATCCAGCAGGGTCTGAAGATCCTCGAGAACCTCGATCACCGCGGCGCGGTCGGCGCCGACCCGCTGATGGGCGACGGCGCGGGCATCCTGATCCAGATTCCGGACGCGTTCTATCGCGAAGAAATGTCGAAGCAGGGCGTGATGCTGCCGCCCGCCGGCGAATACGGGGTCGGGATGATCTTCCTGCCGAAGGAAAACGCGTCGCGTCTCGCGTGCGAGCAGGAGCTCGAGCGCACGGTGAAGGCCGAAGGCCAGGTCGTGCTCGGCTGGCGCGACGTGCCGGTCGACCATGCGATGCCGATTTCGCCGACAGTGAAGGCGAGCGAGCCGCTGATCCGCCAGATCTTCATCGGCCGCGGCAAGGACATCATGGTGACGGACGCGCTCGAGCGGAAGCTGTACGTGATTCGCAAGACGGCGAGCCACCGCATCCAGGCGCTGAAGCTCAAGCACGGCAAGGAATACTTCGTGCCGTCGATGTCGGCGCGCACGGTCGTCTACAAGGGGCTGCTGCTGGCCGGCCAGGTCGGCGTGTATTACCGCGACCTGCAGGACGCGCGCGTCGTGTCGGCGCTCGCGCTCGTGCACCAGCGTTTCTCGACCAACACGTTCCCGGCGTGGGAACTGGCCCACCCGTACCGGATGATCGCGCACAACGGCGAGATCAACACCGTGAAGGGCAATGTGAACTGGCTGAACGCGCGTACCGGCGCGATCGCGTCGCACGTGCTCGCCGACGACCTGCCGAAGCTGTGGCCGCTGATCTACCCGGGCCAGTCGGACACCGCATCGTTCGACAACTGCCTCGAGCTGCTGGTGATGGCCGGCTACCCGCTCGTGCACGCAGTGATGATGATGATCCCGGAAGCGTGGGAACAGCACACGCTGATGGACGAGAACCGCCGCGCGTTCTACGAATACCACGCCGCGATGATGGAGCCGTGGGACGGCCCGGCCGCGATCGCGTTCACCGACGGCCGCCAGATCGGCGCGACGCTCGACCGTAACGGCCTGCGCCCGGCGCGCTACATCGTCACGGACGACGACCTCGTCATCATGGCGTCGGAAGCCGGCACGCTGCCGATCCCCGAATCGAAGATCGTCAAGAAGTGGCGCCTGCAGCCGGGCAAGATGTTCCTGATCGACATGGAACACGGCCGCATCATCGACGACAAGGAACTGAAGGACAACCTCGCGAACGCGAAGCCGTACAAGAGCTGGATCGACGCCGTGCGCATCAAGCTCGACGAGATCGAGCCGAAGGCCGAGGAAGTCGCGGCCGGCCGCACGCAGGGCGCCGCGCTGCTCGACCGCCAGCAGGCGTTCGGCTATACGCAGGAAGACCTGAAGTTCCTGATGGCGCCGATGGCGCAGCAGGGCGAAGAGGCGGTCGGTTCGATGGGCAACGACTCGCCGCTGGCGGTGATGTCGAACAAGAACAAGACGCTCTATCACTACTTCAAGCAGCTGTTCGCGCAGGTCACGAACCCGCCGATCGACCCGATCCGCGAGAACATGGTCATGTCGCTCGTGTCGTTCATCGGCCCGAAGCCGAACCTGCTCGACACGAACAACATCAACCCGCCGATGCGTCTCGAAGTGTCGCAGCCGGTGCTCGACTTCAAGGACATCGCGAAGATCCGCGCGATCGACCAGTACACGGGCGGCAAGTTCAGCGCGTACGAACTGAACATCTGCTACCCGGTCGCTTGGGGCAAGGAAGGCATCGAGGCGCGCCTCGCGTCGCTGTGCGCGGAAGCCGTCGACGCGGTGAAGTCGGGCTACAACATGCTGATCGTGTCGGACCGCAAGACGGACGCCGAACACGTCGCGATTCCGGCGCTGCTTGCCACGTCGGCGATCCACACGCACCTCGTGCAGCAAGGGCTGCGCACGAGCACGGGCCTCGTCGTCGAAACGGGCTCCGCGCGTGAAACGCACCACTTCGCGCTGCTCGCGGGCTACGGCGCGGAAGCCGTGCACCCGTACCTCGCGATGGAAACGCTCGCGAAGATGGCCGAGGGCCTGTCGGGCGACCTGTCGCCGGAGAAGGCCGTCTACAACTTCACGAAGGCGGTCGGCAAGGGCCTGCAGAAGGTGATGTCGAAGATGGGCATCTCGACGTACATGTCGTACACGGGCGCGCAGATCTTCGAAGCGCTCGGCCTGTCGAGCGACCTCGTCGAGAAGTACTTCAAGGGCACGGCGTCGAAGGTCGGCGGCATCGGCCTGTTCGAAGTCGCGGAAGAGGCGATCCGCCTGCACCGCGACGCGTTCGGCGACAGCCCGGTCCTGCGTGACATGCTCGACGCGGGCGGCGAGTACGCGTACCGCGTGCGCGGTGAAGACCACATGTGGACGCCGGATTCGATCGCGAAGCTGCAGCACGCGACGCGCAGCAACTCGTACCAGACGTACAAGGAATACGCGCACCTGATCAACGACCAGACCAAGCGTCACATGACGTTCCGCGGCCTGTTCGAGTTCAAGGTGTCGCCGGCGAAGGCGATTTCGATCGACGAAGTCGAACCGGCGAAGGACATCGTCAAGCGCTTTGCGACGGGCGCGATGTCGCTCGGCTCGATCAGCACCGAAGCGCACGCGACGCTCGCGATCGCGATGAACCGGATCGGCGGCAAGTCGAACACCGGCGAAGGCGGCGAGGACGAAAAGCGCTACCGCAACGAGCTGCGCGGCATTCCGATCAAGTCGGGCGAGACGCTGAAGTCGGTGATCGGCGACGAGATCGTCAGCGACATTCCGTTGAAGGACGGCGATTCGCTGCGCTCGAAGATCAAGCAGGTCGCGTCGGGCCGCTTCGGTGTCACCGCCGAGTACCTCGCGTCGGCCGACCAGATCCAGATCAAGATGGCGCAGGGGGCGAAGCCGGGCGAAGGCGGCCAGCTGCCGGGCCACAAGGTGTCCGAATACATCGGCAAGCTGCGCTACTCGGTGCCGGGCGTCGGCCTGATCTCGCCGCCGCCGCACCACGACATCTACTCGATCGAGGATCTGGCGCAGCTGATCCACGACCTGAAGAACGTGAACCCGAGCTCGAGCATCTCGGTGAAGCTCGTGTCGGAAGTGGGCGTCGGCACGGTCGCGGCCGGTGTCGCGAAGGCGAAGGCCGATCACGTCGTGATCGCCGGCCATGACGGCGGCACGGGCGCATCGCCGCTGTCGTCGGTCAAGCACGCGGGCACGCCGTGGGAACTGGGCCTCGCCGAAACGCAGCAGACGCTGGTGCTGAACCGCCTGCGCGGCCGCATCCGCGTGCAGGCCGACGGCCAGATGAAGACGGGCCGCGACGTCGTGATCGGCGCGCTGCTCGGCGCGGACGAATTCGGCTTCGCGACGGCACCGCTCGTCGTCGAAGGCTGCATCATGATGCGCAAGTGCCACCTGAACACGTGCCCGGTCGGCGTCGCGACGCAGGATCCGGTGCTGCGTGCGAAGTTCAAGGGCCAGCCCGAGCACGTCGTGAACTACTTCTTCTTCGTCGCCGAGGAAGTGCGCGAGATCATGGCGCAGCTCGGCATCGCGAAGTTCGACGACCTGATCGGCCGCGCCGACCTGCTCGATACGCGCAAGGGCGTCGAGCACTGGAAGGCGAAGGGCCTCGACTTCTCGCGCGTGTTCTATCAGCCGGAAGAGTGCGAGGGCGTCGCGCCGCGTCACGTCGACGTGCAGGATCACGGCCTCGAGCGCGCGCTCGACCACGTGCTGATCGAGAAGGCGAAAGCCGCGATCGAGAACGGCGAGCATGTGTCGTTCATCCAGCCGGTGCGCAACGTGAACCGCACGGTCGGCGCGATGCTGTCGGGCGTGATCGCGAAGAAGCACGGCCATGACGGCCTGGCGGACGACGCGGTGCACATCCAGCTGAAGGGCACGGCCGGCCAGAGCTTCGGCGCGTTCCTCGCGAAGGGCGTGACGCTCGACCTCGTCGGCGACGGCAACGACTACGTCGGCAAGGGCCTGTCGGGCGGCCGGATCATTATCCGCCCGACCAACGACTTCCGCGGCAAGTCCGAGGAAAACATCATCTGCGGCAACACGGTGATGTACGGCGCGATCGAAGGCGAAGCGTTCTTCCGAGGCGTCGCGGGCGAGCGCTTCTGCGTGCGCAACTCGGGCGCGACGGCGGTCGTCGAAGGCACGGGCGACCACGGCTGCGAATACATGACGGGCGGCACGGTCGTCGTGCTCGGCGAGACGGGGCGCAACTTCGCGGCCGGCATGTCGGGCGGCCTCGCGTACATCTACGATCCGGAAGGCATGTTCGCGGCGAAGTGCAACAAGTCGATGGTCGCGCTCGAGCCGGTGCTGCAGCAGGCCGAGCAGGAGCGCACGGTCGATCGCGCACTCTGGCACGCAGGCACGACGGACGAAGCGCTGCTCAAGGGGCTCGTCGAGCGTCATTTCCAGTTCACGGGTTCGCCGCGCGCGAAGTCGCTGCTGGAAAACTGGGACGCGGCGCGCCGCCAGTTCGTGAAGGTGTTCCCGCACGAATACAAGCGCGCGCTGGGCGAGATCGGTGCGAAGAAGGCGGCGAAGGAAGTGCTGGCCGCCTGAGCGACGAACGACATAGCGAATGCCGCGCGCGCATGATTGCGGCGCGCGGCTCCCCCACCCGATACACCGAACAGAAGAGCACCTTATGGGCAAGGCAACCGGTTTTCTGGAGTTCGAACGCCGCCACGAGGCGTACGAAGCACCGCTCACGCGCGTGAAGCACTACAAGGAATTCGTCGCGGCACTGACCGACGCGGACGCGAAGGTCCAGGGCGCGCGCTGCATGGATTGCGGCATCCCGTTCTGCAACAACGGCTGCCCGGTCAACAACATCATCCCGGACTTCAACGATCTCGTTTACCGCCAGGACTGGCAGCAGGCGATCGAAGTCCTGCACTCGACCAACAACTTCCCGGAATTCACGGGTCGCATCTGCCCGGCGCCGTGCGAGGCCGCGTGTACGCTCGGGATCAACGAAGACCCGGTCGGCATCAAGTCGATCGAGCACGCGATCATCGACAAGGCCTGGGCGGAAGGCTGGGTGAAGCCTGAGCCGGCTGCGCACAAGACGGGCAAGAAGGTTGCCGTCGTCGGCTCGGGCCCTGCGGGCCTCGCCGCCGCGCAGCAGCTCGCGCGCGCGGGCCACGACGTGACGGTGTTCGAGAAGAACGACCGTGTCGGCGGCCTGCTGCGCTACGGGATTCCCGACTTCAAGCTCGAGAAGTGGCTGATCGACCGCCGCATGCGCCAGATGGAAGCGGAAGGCGTGACGTTCCGCACCAGCGTGTTCATCGGCAAGGATCCGCTGCCCGAGTCGATCGGCAGCCTCGCGAAGGAAACCATTTCGCCGGACACGCTGAAGGAAGAATTCGACGCGGTCGTGATCGCCGGCGGTTCGGAAACGCCGCGCGACCTGCCGGTGCCGGGCCGCGAGCTCGCGGGCGTCCATTTCGCGATGGATTTCCTGCCGCAGCAGAACCGCGTGAACGCGGGCGACAAGCTCGTCGACCAGCTGCTCGCGAAGGGCAAGCACGTGATCGTGATCGGCGGCGGCGATACGGGTTCGGACTGCGTGGGCACGTCGAACCGTCACGGCGCGAAGCAGGTCACGCAGTTCGAGCTGCTGCCGCAGCCGCCGGAAGAGGAAAACAAGCCGCTCGTGTGGCCGTACTGGCCGATCAAGCTGCGCACGTCGTCGTCGCATGAGGAAGGCTGCGAGCGCGACTGGGCGGTCGCGACGAAGCGTCTCGAAGGCAAGAACGGCAAGGTCGAGAAGCTGATCGCGGTGCGCGTCGAGTGGAAGGACGGCAAGATGCAGGAAGTGCCGGGCTCCGAGTTCGAGATGAAGGCCGATCTCGTGCTGCTCGCGATGGGCTTCACACAGCCGGCAGCGCCCGTGCTCGACGCGTTCGGCGTCGCGAAGGACGCGCGCGGCAATGCGCGTGCGGCGACCGAAGGCGATCGTTCGTACTACACGTCGGTCGACAAGGTGTTCGCGGCAGGCGACATGCGTCGCGGCCAGTCGCTCGTGGTGTGGGCGATTCGCGAAGGCCGCCAGTGCGCGCGCTCGGTCGATGCGTACCTGATGGGGCATTCGGAACTGCCGCGCTGAGCTGAATACCGCGAGCGGGTTTCGATGAAAACCGGGCGTCCGAAAGGGCGCCCGGTTTTTTTGTCGCTGGCGCGCGCCGATGCCCGTCGGTCAGCCGGTACCGCGCGTTCCCCCGACGCCGTTCGATCCGGCCGCGTCGCTGCGCTGCGCTCACCATTTTCGCGAAGCGTCGCCTAATCTGATCACATCCGTCGCTGATTTTCCGTCATTTTCTTTCCTTTCGTTTTGTAATAATCCTTGAAAACTGTCATATCATGTCGCCCCTCGGGCCGCATTCGCGGCGGCTGCATGTGTCCGACCCTATTTACAAGGACTCTGGATGGAAGCATTCGTGCATGGGCTGATCGACGCCGTCAACGGCGTGTTGTGGAACTACGTGCTGATCGCGCTGCTGCTCGGCGCCGGTGCGTGGTTCACGTTGCGGTTCCGGATGATCCAGTTGAAGGCGCTGTTCCTCAGCATGAAACTGGTCGGCAGCAAGGGCGAGCCGGGCAGCATCTCGTCGTTCCAGGCGTTCGCGACCGGGCTCGCGAGCCGTGTCGGCACCGGCAACATCGCCGGCGTCGCGGTCGCGCTGACGGTCGGCGGGCCGGGCGCGATCTTCTGGATGTGGATGACGGCGCTGGTCGGGATGTCGTCCGCGTTCGTCGAGGCGACGCTCGCGCAGATCTTCAAGGTGTCGCACCCGGACGGCAGCTATCGCGGCGGCCCCGCGTACTACATCCAGACCGGCCTGCGTTCGCGCGGCTTCGGCGTGCTGTTCTCGCTGTCGCTGATCCTCGCGTTCGGCTTCGTGTTCAACGCGGTGCAGGCCAACGCGATCGCCGACGCGTTCCATACGTCGTTCGGCTGGAGCCGCGAGACGGTCGGCCTCGGTCTCGTGCTGCTCTCCGCACCGATCATCTTCGGCGGCATCCGCCGCATCGCGACGGTCGCGCAGGTGATCGTGCCGCTGATGGCGATCGGCTATCTCGCGCTCGCGGTCTACGCGGTCGCGACGCACATCGCATTGGTGCCGGGCGTGATCGCACTGATCGTGAAGAGCGCGTTCGGCCTCGAGCAGGCGGCGGGCGGCCTGACGGGCTATGCGGTCAGCCAGGCGATCGCGATCGGCGTGAAGCGCGGGCTGTTCTCGAACGAAGCAGGGATGGGCAGCGCGCCGAACGCGGCCGCGACCGCAAGCACGCGGCATCCTGCCACGCAGGGGCTGATCCAGATGCTCGGCGTGTTCGTCGACACGATCGTGATCTGCAGCGCGACCGCATTCGTGATCCTGCTGTCGGGCCAGTACGAACTCGGCACCGGCATGGAAGGCGCGGCGCTCACGCAGCGCGCGATCTCGAGCCACGTCGGCGACTGGGGCGGCATCTACATGGCCGTCGCGATCTTCTTCCTCGCGTTCTCGTCGGTGATCGGCAACTACGCGTACGCGGAAGGCAACGTCGAATTCATCACGAAGCGGCGCGGCGTGCTGCCGCTGTTCCGCGTCGCGGTGCTCGGGATGGTGATGTTCGGCAGCGTCGGGCAACTGCCGCTCGTGTGGGCGATGGCCGATACGAGCATGGGGCTGATGGCGATCATCAACCTGATCGCGATCCTCGCGCTCGGCAAGTATGCGCACGCCGCGTGGGCCGACTATCGCCGCCAGCGCGCGGCAGGCATCGCCGATCCGGTGTTCACGCGCAACACGATCCCGGAACTCGCGCGCGTGCTGCCGGCCGACGTGTGGGGCGAGCATGGCCCGCTGCCGCAGCGTTCGGTTTCGGCCGAAGCGGCGAGTGCGCCGCGTGCCGCGGTGAGCGAGTCATGAACGGCGACCGGCTCCGTGCATTCGTCGCGCTGGTGCCCGATGCGGCCTCGCGCGACGCGCTGCACGCGTTGCCGGTCACCCGCGGTGCGCGGCGCACGCTGCCCGCGCAACTGCACCTGACGCTCGCGTTCATCGGCGCGATCGAACGGGAACGGTGCGACGCGCTGGCCGCGCACCTGCCCGCGCTCGCAGCCGCGCATGCGCTGCCGCTGCTGCCGGTCGAGCGGATCGCGTGGTGGCCGAGCCTGCCACGCGCGAGGCTGATCGTCGCGGAGCTCGGTGCCGATCCGGCCTGCGTCGCGCTGAATGACGGGCTGGCGGCGCTGCTGGCTGAACTCGGCGTGCCGGTCGACCGGCGGCCGTTCAGGCCGCACGTGACGCTCGCGCGGCTGCCGCGCGACGCGGTCGGCCAGCCCGCGCACGGCGGTGCGCCCGCGCGACCGGTCGTGCTGCGCATCGAAGCGCTGACGCTGTTCGAAAGCAGGTTGTCGCACGAGGGCGTGTCGCATCGGCCGATCGTATCGGCGCCGATCGCGTGGGCGGAGGGCCGGGCGGTGCAGTGAGCGGTGCTCGCGATGCATGGCGATGGCCGCGCGTATCGCGCCGGCGCATCGCGTCGACGGTGTCGCCCGGCGCCGAGCCTACCGCCCGTAGCGCGCAAGCGTCAGGCCCGACAGGTCGATTTCCGGCTCGCGCCCGGTAACGAGATCCGCGACCACCTTGCCCGAACCCATCGACATCGCCCAGCCCGTCGAGCCGTGGCCGACGTTGAGCCAGAGCCCGTCGATCCCGCTCGCGCCGAGCAGCGGCGGCCCGTCGGGTGTCATCGGCCGGCGGCCGACCCAGAAGCGCGCCGACGCGCGATCGGCCGCGTGCGGGAACCAGTCGTCGAGCACCTTCATCAGCGTATCGAGCGCCTGCTGCCGCAGCGCCGCGTGCCGGTTGCCGAGCTCCGCGGTGCCCGCGACGCGCAGCGTCGGGCCGAAGCGCGTGATCGCCGTCTTAAGCGATTCGTCCATCAGCGCTGCGCGCGGCGCCTTTTCGTCGTCGACGACCGCGAGCGTCGCCGAGTAGCCTTTCACCGGATACAGCGGCACGTCGATGCCGTGCGGCCGCAGCAGGCCGGCGCTGTCGACGCCGAGCGCGACGACGATCGCGTCGGCGGCGAGCGGGGCGTCACTTCGTGCGGCGGCGCCTTCGTCCGGTGAATCGATCCGCACGCCGCGCACCTTGCCACCCGCGACGTCGAGCGCGCGGATCGCGGTGCGAAAGCGGAACGTCACGCCGTTCGACTCGCACAGCGTACGCAGTTCGCGCGTGAAGCGTGCGCAGTCGCCGGCTTCGTCGTCGGGCAGGTAGATGCCGCCGACGGGCGCCTGCCGCGCCCAGCGCAGGCCCGGCTCGATCGCCGTGCAGCCGGCCGCGTCGAGTTCGCGAAACGCGATGCCGGCATCGCGCAGCACCTTCAGCGCGGGCTGCACCATCTCGACGTCGAATGCGCCGCGCAACAGTTGCAGGTAGCCGCGGCTCGCGCCGTAGTCGAACGGATAACGGTCGCGAAACGCATGCAGGCACGCGCGGCTGTAATACGCGATGCGCTGCATCCGCTGCTTGTTCACGCGGAACCGCTCGAACTCGCATTCGCGCAGCCAGCGCGCGATCCAGCGCCACTGCGCGGCGTCGAATGTCGGCCGGAAGATCAGCGGCGACGCGGGCTCGAACAGGTGCTTTAGGATCTTGCCGGGCATCCCGGGCGCGGCCCACGGCGTCACGTAGCCGGGCGCGATCACGCCCGCGTTGCCGAGGCTCGTCGCCTGCGCGACATCGGCCTCGCGTTCGATCACCGTGACGTCGCAGCCTGCTTCGCGCAGGTGCCACGCGGTGGTGACGCCGATCACGCCGGCGCCGAGAACGATCACGTGCATGCGGTTTCGGGAATGAAAAGGGCGCTCACGACGCGACGGCCGGATCGTCGACGAGCGACTTGCCGCGCGTTTCCGGCAGCACGAGCGCGGCGACGATCACGAGCAGGTAGCCGCCGCCCGCGACGAGGCCGATCGCCTTCACGAGCGACATCGACTGCGACAGCGAGCCGACGAGAATCGGGAAGAACGAGCCGAGCCCGCGGCCGAGGTTGTAGCAGAAGCCCTGGCCCGAGCCGCGGATCGCGCCCGGATACAGCTCCGACAGGTATGCGCCGACGCCCGCGAAGATCCCCTGCACGACGATGCCGAGCGGGAAGCCGAGCAGCAGCATCGCGGTATCGGTGATCGGCAGCATCGTGTACGCCATGCCGAGCGAGAACGAGCCGATCGCGAACAGGATGAACGACGCGCGGCGGCCGAGCCGGTCGGACAGGATCGCGCCGACCACGTAGCCGACGAACGAGCCGACGATCAGCACGACGAGATAACCGCTCGTGTTGAACACGGACAGGTGGCGGACGGTTTTCAGGTAGGTGGGCAGCCACGTCGTGATCGCGTAGTAGCCGCCGAGCATCCCGGTGCACAGCGCGCTGCCGAACAGCGTCGCGCGCAGGTGCGGCGGCGAGAAGATCTCGAGGAAGTGGCCCGACACGCGGCCTTCGTCGCGCGCGCGGCGCGTGGCCGTGTAGATGTCGGGATCGCTGACGTTGCGGCGGATGTACAGGATCCACAACGCGGGCACGATGCCGATCCAGAAGCACGCGCGCCACGCGACCTGCTCGGGCAGCAGCGCGAAGAACGCCCAGTACAGGATCGCGGCCGCGGCCCAGCCGAACGACCAGCTGCTTTGCACGGTGCCGACGGCCTTCGCGCGATGCTCGGGCGAGCGGATCGTCTCGGCCATCATGATCGTCACGACCGACCATTCGCCGCCGAAACCGAAGCCCTGCAGCGTGCGCGTCGCGAGCAGCTGCCAGAACGAATGCGTGAAACCGGACAGGCACGTGAACAGCGCGAACGTCGCGATCGTCCACTGCAGCACGCGCACGCGGCCGTAGCGGTCGGCGAGGATGCCGGCGGCCCAGCCGCCGACTGCCGACGAGATCAGCGAACTCGTCGCGATCATCCCGGCCTCGCTCTTCGTCATTCCCCACGTGGCGATCAGCGTCGGGATCAGGAACGAGTAGATCATGAAGTCGAACGCATCGACCGCGTAGCCGCCGAATCCGGCGTACAGCGTCTTGCGCTCGCGCGACGACAATTCGTTGAACCACTGGAATGCCTGCATGCTTGCCGCCCCCTCTCGTCTCGTATCGCGCTGCCGCGTGGCGGTTATTTTACGGTCGCGATACTGCCGGCCAAAAAGGCCGATGCAGGTTCGTGCGGGAAAGCGGGTATGCGGGAAGGAGGGGGCGATGCCGCTTCAGAGCGTCAGGCCGCCGTCGACGTGGATGACCTGGCCGGTGATCTGCCGCGCCGCGTCCGACAGCAGGAACGCGATCAATGCGGCGACGTCGTCGGGTTCGGCGATCCGGCCGAGCGGTGTCGCCTGTTCGGCCTGCGCCCACGCGGCGGCGTTGCCGGCGCTCGGCCCGTGGTCCTTGCGTGTGAAGCCGGGCGCGACGGCGTTGACGGTGATGCCGTGCGCGGCGAATTCGGCGGCCGCGGTGCGCACCAGCGACTCGAGTGCGGCTTTCGCGGCGGCGGTGGCCGCGAACGGCGCATCGGCGCGGTAGCGATGCGCGACGAACGAACTGAGCGCGACGATCCGCGGTGCGGCCGACGCTTCGAGCAGCGGCCGCGCGCAGCCCGCGAGCGCGGAGAACGCGCCGGGCATCGCCGCGAAGGCGGACGCGAGCGTGGCCGCGGAAAGATCGGAAAAGGCCTGCCGCGCGGCGAAGCCGGCGTTCGCGACGAGCTGGTCGAGCCCGCCGAAGCGCGCGGCGGTTGCATCGACGAGCGTGGCCGCGATGCCCGGCGCGGCGAGATCGCCGGTGAGCGTGATGCATTGCGCGCCGGCCGCCGAGCAGGCGCGCGCGACTTCGGCGAGCCGGGCCCGCGCCGCATCGTCCGCGCCGCGCGCGTGCAGCGCCAGCG
>NZ_JBNCAB010000029.1:0-77738 GCF_049805555.1 Burkholderia sp. DN3021
CGGCGGCGTTCGGCGAGCGCGGCCAGCCGCCGCGCGACGTGCCGGCGACGCCGCCCGCGACCGACGTGTCGCCCGCGACGCTCGCGGGCTGGCTGAAGGAAGCCGCGCCCGGCGAACTCGCGATCGTCGACGTGACGGCCAGCGCGAATTACGTGAAGCGCCATATTCCGGGCGCCTGGTTCGTCGTGCGCGCGCAGTTGCGCGACGCGCTCGCGGCGATTCCGCCCGCGAAGCGCTACGTGTTCACGTGCGGATCGAGCCTGCTCGCGCGGTTCGCGGCCGACGATGCGCGCGCGCTGCTGCCGGCATCGGCCGACATCTCGGTGCTGACCGGCGGCACGGCGGCATGGATCGACGCCGGGCTGCCGCTCGAAAGCGGCGAGACGCGGCTCGCGTCGCCGCGCGTCGACCGCTACCGGCGCCCGTACGAGGGCACCGACAATGCGGCTGCCGCGATGCAGGCGTATCTCGACTGGGAATACGGGCTGGTCGACCAGTTGAAGCGCGACGGCACGCACCACTTCAGCGTGATCTGACCGCTGCGGCGGAACCGGGCGCAGCGGCACGCAGTGCGCCGCGCCCGGCTACCGCACGTTCAGCACGTTCCGGGCATTCAGCGCTTGAACGTATCGACGGCCGTGCGGTCGACCGCCGGATCGTCGGTGAAGAAGCCGTCGATGCCCGCGCGCAGGTAGGCCTGGATCTCGCGCACCGAGCCGGCCGTGTTGCGCGTGGCTGGCGTGCCGCCGTCCTTCAGCGACGCGGGCAGGAAGTTGTTCTCCGGGCGGAACGTGTACGGATGCACGACGAGGCCGGCCTCATGTGCATAGCGCACGTACGGCGTCGGCTGCTGCAGCGTGCCGTCCGCGGCGACCGCGATGATCGACGTCTTGTACGGGCCGACGCCGTTCGCATAGGTCGCGATCTCGCGCATGCCGTCGCGTGTCGACAGGTCGCCGTAGGTGCGCTTGTCGTTCGCCTTCACGAAGTCGTACGGGCGCTGGCCGGCTTCGTCCATCAGCTGCACGAGCTTCCAGTTGGGTTGGCTCGACTTGATCCGGTTGCGGATCGTCTTCAGGTTCGCGACCTCGAACGACTGGATGTAGACGGTCGCCGTGCGCGACGTGTACGGATCCTTCAGCAGCGCATCGACGAGACGGTCCTCGAGCGGCAGATTGATCGACTGGAAGTAGGTTGGATGCTTGGTTTCCGGATACAGGTGGATCGTGCGGCCGGTCTGCGCGGACATCTGCTTCGCGAGCGCGACGATCTCGTCGAAGGTCGGAATCTCGAACTGGTCGTTATACGCGGTGTTCGCGGGGCGGATCTGCGGAATGCGCTCGCGCGCACGCAGCGTCTTCAGCTCGGCGAGCGTGAAATCCTCGGTGAACCAGCCCGTGAGCTGAGCGCCGTCGATCGTCTTGGTCGCCTTGCGGCTCGCGAACTGCGGCAGCGCCGATACGTTCGTCGTGCCCGAGATTTCGTTCTCGTGGCGCGCGACGAGAACGCCGTCGCGCGTCGACACGAGGTCGGGCTCGATGACGTCCGCGCCGTCTTCGATCGCCTTGCGGTACGACGCGAGCGTGTGTTCGGGGCGCAGCGCGCTCGCGCCGCGATGGCCGACCACCTGGACCTTCGCGGAAATCGGCTGCGTGGGATCGGACGTCAGGTCGTCGTCGCCACCGCACGCAGCGAGCAGGAAGGCTGCGGCACAGGCGAACGGGACGTAGCGCAGGGCGGTCGGGCGCGTGAAGAACATGTCGATGAACCTTCGAAACGGGAGTCGGAAAAGTCGGGAAAGGGTGCTCGCTCCGCCGGCGCGGCTGTCGTGCCGCGCCGTATGGGATCGAACGGGACGCGATCGTCGCATTGAATAATTACATATGTATTACTTCGGCCTTTCCGTTTTGTTCGGGGCTGTGACGAGGGCGGCGGGGAGCGGCGCGGCATCGATGTGCATGCCGCATTCCGGCCGTCTCGGACAGGCCTTGCGCCGGATGCACTAAACTTGCGGGAATTTTGCATCGCAGCGCCCGGGCCGACGCCCGCGCGGCGCGACGATGCGGCGACTCGCGAGCCGGCGCGGGCGCCCGGCGCCCGTGTGCGTCCGGGGCCCGCGCCGGCCGATTTTTCCCGACCCATGACGACCCGAACCGATTCCGCCTACCTGCTCGGCGACCTGCTGAAGAACGTTTCCCGCTCCTTCTATCTGACGCTGCGCGTGCTGCCCGACGGCATGCGCGACCCGGTCGGGCTCGCGTATCTGCTCGCGCGCGCGGCCGACACGATCGCCGACACCGCGCTCGTCGCGCCCGATCGCCGGGCCGCATTGCTGACCGACCTGCGCGACGAGATCGAGCGGCTCGGCGACGGCGCGGCGCTGTCGCGTTCGCTCGACGACGTGACGCGGATGCAGACGGATTCGCACGAGCACGTGCTGCTCGGCTCCATGGAGCCGATGCTCGCGCTGCTGCGCGCGCAGCCGGACGCCGACCGGGCGTCGATCCGCAAGGTCGTCGCGACGCTGACGTCAGGCATGGAATTCGATCTGCGCACGTTCCCGGACGAGCAGTCGGGGCAGGTCGCGTCGCTGCCGACGCGCGACATGCTCGATCGCTACACGTACCTCGTCGCGGGCTGCGTGGGCGAGTTCTGGACCGACATGACGGGCGCGCACACGCGTGCCGCGCGCGGCTGGGATTTGCCGGGCATGCGCGAGAAGGGCATCCGTTTCGGCAAGGCGCTGCAGATGACCAACATCCTGCGCGACTGCGCGAAGGACCTGCGCATCGGCCGCTGCTACCTGCCCGACGACGTGCTGCGCACGCACGGGCTCGGCGTCGCCGACCTGATGCAGCCCGACGCGTCGGCGCGCGCGCGCGGCGTGCTGGTCGACCTGCTGCGCATCGCGCTCGACCAGTATCGCGATGCATGCCTGTATACGCTCGCGATTCCGCGCCGCTTCGTGCGGCTGCGGCTCGCGTGCCTGTGGCCGATCATGATCGGCCTCGAAACGCTCGAACTGCTGGCCGGCCACGATGCGTGGCTCGCCCCGGCGAAGCCGGCCAAGGTGCCGAGAAAACGTATCTACCGGATCATGGCGTCGTCGCTCGCGCTGGTCGGCTCGAACACGGCGATCCGTGCGCGGATGACCGCGCTCGCCGATGCGGTGAACGCGCGGCTCGTCGCGCCGGCATCGCGTTGAATGTCGCCGGCGCGCCGCGCCGGCATCGTCCTTCGGCCCGCGTTCGCCGGGCCGCTCCCGTCCGATCTCCCGCGCGCGGACTGAAACGTTTTCATGATTTCGTTTCGCGAAATGTGGGTGTCATGAACGTCAGCGATCCTGCGCGGCGGCGTGAATCGCGGCGTCAGCTGCGATCGCGCATTTGTAAGACGATTTTTTGCCGAAGGCGTCTGACGACATGAGGCGGTCGCGTTGCACCCGTAAAAATGTAAAGCTAGGGTTTTCACCGGGAAATGCCGGAAATGCCCGCCGCGTAAGCGTTTTCAGGTGTTATGTAACTGCTTGGTGAACCCGTGCGTTGCGTCGATCATACGATGACCGACTGCGCGTGTTGGGAAATAATCGGTAATCCGTCAGAATTGCGCCGGCATGTACTCGCACATGTGTCAGTCATAAAACCACACCAGAAAAGAAATCATTCTTTGAGGACGGAGAATCAATGAAAAAGCGCGTCGCTTTCGCCATGACGGCAGCGGGCCTTGCAGCCGCTACCGCCGCCCACGCCCAGAGCAGCGTGACCCTGTACGGTATCGTCGACAACGCCATCGCTTGGCAGAACAACTCGTCGGCAACTGGCGCGACCACGGGTGGTCACTCGAAGGTGCAGATGGCCACCGGCATTTGGGCAGGCAGCCGCTTCGGCCTGAAGGGCAGCGAAGATCTCGGCGGCGGCACGAAGGCGATTTTCCAGTTGGAAGCCGGCTTCAACGCGAACAACGGTTCGTCGCAGTGGGCCAACGGCATCTTCACGCGTCAGGCGTGGGTGGGTCTGTCCAACGCAGCGTACGGTACGCTGACGGCGGGCCGCCAGTACACCGCGTACTACACGCTGCTGTCGCCGTATAGCCCGACGACCTGGCTGACCGGTTATTACGGCGCGCACCCGGGCGATATCGACTCGCTGGACACCAGCTACCGCGCGAACAACTCGCTCGTCTACATGTCGCCGAAGTTCTACGGCTTCACGGTCGGCGGTTCGTATTCGCTCGGCGGCGTGGCAGGCAGCTTCAACCGCGGCTCGACGTGGAGCGCGGCGATCCAGTACCTGAACGGCCCGGCAGGCATCGCGGTCGGCTTCCAGAAGGTCAACAACTCGACGCTCGGCGGCGGCGTGTGGGGTGACAATTCGACGGTCACGAGCGGCGGCCAGCCGGCCGTGTCGGCGATTAACAGCGGCTACCAAACGGCGCAAACGCAGCAGCGCCTCGGTGTGACGGCCGGCTACCAGTTCACGCCGGCATGGGACGTGTCCGTGTCGTACACGAACGTCCAGTACGTGCCGGGAGTCGGTTCGGCGTTCCGCAACACGGCGATCTTCAACACGGCAGGCGCCGTGCTGCACTGGAAGGCAGCGCCGCAGTGGGACTTCGCGGCAGGCTACTCGTACACGGCGGCAACGCAGTCGAACGGCATCTCGAGCGCGGCCAAGTACCACCAGGTCACGCTCTCGCAGTACTACAGCCTTTCGAAGCGCACGGGCCTGTATGCAGTTGAGGCTTACCAGCACTCGACCGGCAACACGCTGAACAAGGCTGGCGGCATCCAGGCAGCAACGACCTCGATCGGCGACGGCGTGGGCGCAGGTTCGAAGCAGAACCAGATCGCTGCAGGCGTCGGCCTGATCCACCGCTTCTGATGTCGCGCGGCGCGCGAGCGCCGCTCACGGCATGCAGTATGAAAAAACCGGCCTTCGGGCCGGTTTTTTATTTGCGTCACGCGTTGCGCGTATAGCAGGTTCAGTCATCGGCTGGCATCGAGTGGAAGCGAGCGGCGACGGCAGCCGAACCTGACAAGTGCGCTGCTTACGTGGTGCGGGGCGTGCAGACCGGCAGTGTCCGGCCGGTGCCAATGCCGTCGTGCCGGTCACCGCGCAGCATCATCCGTCCAGCTTCCCGCCAGCGCCTGAAACAGCGCCGCCGTATCGGTAAGCCGATCGGCCTGCGCGCGAGTACGGTCGAGCGTCGTCTGCAACGTCTGCCGCTGCGCGTCGAGCAGGTCGAACGTGCTGATCCCGCCGGCCGCGTAACGGTCGCCGGCAATCGCGTTGCGTGCCGCCGCTTCCTGCGCGGCCGTGTCCCGCGCCTGCAGCTCGGCTGCGTCGTGCTCGACCGCGCGCATCGCGTCGGCTACCTGCTGAAGCGCCTGCAGCACGGTTTCCCGATAGCTCGCGAACGCGGCGTCGTACGCCGCTTCGGCCGCGCGTTTCTTCGCGCGCAGCTCGCCGCCGTGAAAGAGCGGCTGTGTCAGACCCAGGCCAACGTTCCATACATTCAACCCGCTCACGATATCCGCGATGCGCGTGCGTTCCGAGCCGATCCCGGCCGAAATCGAAAAACGCGGATACAGGTTCGCGGCGGCCACGCCGACGTTCGCGCTCGCCTGGTGCAGCACGGCTTCCGCCGCGCGGATGTCGGGCCGTTCGCGCGCGAGCGTCGACGGCAGCGTGACGGGCAGCGTGCGCGGCAGCGCGAGCGCATCGAGCGCGAGATCGGGCAGCACGGCGCTGGACGGCGGAGCGCCGAGCAGGATCGCGAGCCGGTGGCCGGCCTGCGCGAGGCGGGCCGCGAGCGGCGGCAGCGATGCCTGCGTCTGTGCGAGCAGTGCGCGCTGCGCATGCACGTCGGCCTGCGACACGCCGCCCGCCGCGAAGCGCGCTTCGACGATGCGCAACTGCCGCGCCTGCGCGTCGACCAGTTGCTGCGTGAGCGCGACCTGCTGCGCGAGCGACGCGCGCAGGATCGCGGTGGCGACGACGTTGCCCGCGAGCGTCAGCCGCGCAGCGTCGAGCGTGTACGCCTGATAGTCGACCTGCGCGCGCAGCGCTTCGAGCGCGCGCCGGTTGCCGCCGAACACGTCGAGCACGTACGACACGCTCACCGACGCGTCATACAGCGTGAACGGCCCCGGATTCGGCACGTTGGCCGGCAGCCCGAACGCGGCGATGTCGACCTTCTCGCGTGTGGCGGACAGGTTCGCGTCGACACGCGGCAGCATCGTCGCGCCGGCTTCGGCCGCATGGTTCTGCCGCGCTTCGTCGAGCCGCGCGCGGGCCTCGGCGAGCGTCGGGCTGTTTTGCCATGCGGTGTCGACGAGCCGGTTCAGCGGTTCGGAGCCGAACTCGGTCCACCAGCGTTGCGGCGTGTGCGCGGCCGATGCGAACGTCTGCGCGCCGCCGGCCGGGCCGCCGGCGGCCGCCGTCGTGACGGGCGGCTCGTCGCGCGTGTATTGCTGCGTGGCCGGTGCGTCCGGCGTGAGGAAATCCGGCCCGACCGCGCAACCGGCGACGAGCAGCGCAGCGGCGGCCAGCGTAACGCCGCTTGCAGCGATGGAGGCGCGATGCGAAGCCGGTTTCATCGTGCGGCACCTAATCGAGCGTGCGCCGGTAGAAGCGCAGCGCGATGCCCATCACGACGACGGTGAACAGCGCGACCGGCCACACGGACGGCCACAGGTCGGCCCAGCCGTTGCCCTTCAGCAGGATGCCGCGCACGAGGCGGTTGAAATAGGTGAGCGGCAGCAGGTTGCCGATGAGCTGAGCCCACTTCGGCATCCCGGCGAACGGGAACATGAAACCGGACAGCAGGATGTTCGGCAGGAAATAGAACACCGCGAGCTGCATCGCCTGCAACTGGTTCTGCGCGAGCGATGAAAGCGTGATGCCGACCGTCAGGTTCGCGGCGATGAACAGCAGCGCGGACAGGTAGATCGCGAACACGCCGCCGACGAACGGCACGACGAACACGAACCGCGCCGCGGCGAGGATGATCGACACCTGGATCAGCCCGATCAGCACGTACGGGACGATCTTGCCCGTCATCACCTCGAGCGGCCGCACGGGCGTCGCGAGCAGGTTCTCCATCGTGCCGCGCTCGCGTTCGCGCGTGATCGCGAGGCCCGTCATCATCACCATCGTCATCGTCAGGATCACGCCCATCAGGCCCGGCACGACGTTGTACTGCGTGATGCCTTCCGGGTTGTACAGCCGGTGCAGCACGACGTCGAACGCGGCCGGGCGGCCGCTCAGGTGGGCGAGCGGCCCCGTCAGGTCCTTGTCCGCGACGGGTTGCACGAGGCCCGGCAGCGCGCCGATCGCGGATGCGGTCGCGACGGGATCGGTCGCGTCCGCCTCGACGAGCAGCGACGGACGCTCGCCGCGCAGCAGCCGCCGCGAGAAATCGGCCGGCACGCTCAGCACGAACTGCACGTCGCCGCGGGCGAGCGCATGCCGGCCGGCCGCTTCGTCCGGCAGCGTCTCGACGATGTCGAAGTAAGCGGAATTGCGCATCGCGGCGATGAAGCTGCGCGCGAACGGGCTCGAATCGGCGACGATCACCGCGGTCGGCAGGTGCTTCGGATCGGTGTTGATCGCGAAGCCGAACAGCGCGAGCTGGATGATCGGCACGCCGACGATCATCGCGAACGTCACGCGGTCGCGGCGCAACTGCAGGAATTCCTTCAGCACGATGCTCCACCAGCGCGCGACCGAGAACCATTCGCGCAGGCTCGCCCACGCGTTCATGACGATGCTCCGCCGGGCGGCCCGGACGCGCGGCCCATCATATAGATGAAGACGTCCTCGAGCCCGGTGTCGATGGGCGCGACCTGCAGCGACGCATCGTCGCTCGCGACCCGCGCGAGCGTCGCGTCGAGCGCGGCGCGATCGCGGCCGCTCACGTGCAGCGCGGAACCGAACACGACGGTTTGATCGACACCCGGCATCGTGCGCAGCCGCGCGGACAGTTCGGTCAGGCGCTCGCCGGTGATCGTGCGGGTCGACAGGTGCTGCGACGCGACGATCTCCGCCGACGTGCCTTGCGCAAGCAGTTCGCCGGACGCGATATAGGCGAGCTTGTGGCAGCGCTCGGCTTCGTCCATATAGTGCGTGCTGACGAGCACCGAGATCCCCTGCGCGGCCAGCCGGTGCAGTTCCTCCCAGAAGTCGCGGCGCGCGGCCGGATCGACGCCGGCGGTCGGCTCGTCGAGCAGCAGCAGTTCGGGCTCGTGCAGCATGCACGCGGCCAGCGCGAGGCGTTGTTTCCAGCCGCCCGACAGCGCACCCGTGAGCTGGTCCGCGCGGCTCGCGAGGCCGAGCCCGTCGAGCGCGCGCGCGACGGCCGCCTTGCGGTCGGGCATCCCGTACACGCGCGCGACGAAATCGAGGTTCTCGCGGATCGACAGGTCTTCCCAGTACGAGAAGCGCTGCGTCATGTAGCCGACGTGCCGCTTGATCTGCGCGCTGTCGCGCACGATGTCGTAGCCGAGGCAGGTGCCGCTGCCCGAGTCGGGCGTGAGCAGGCCGCACATCATCCGGATCGAGGTCGTCTTGCCGCTGCCGTTCGGCCCGAGAAAGCCGAAGATCTCGCCGCGCGCGACGCGCAACGAGACGTCCTTCACGACGTGCTTGTCGCCGAAGCGCTTGTTCAGGCGATCGACGTCGATCGCGTACGGAGCGGCCGGCGCGTTCATTGCACCCTCACGGCGACGGGCTGGCCCGGATGCAGCTTCGGCGCGTCGGCGACGGCGGGGCGCGCCTCGATCATGAACACGAGCTTGGTCCGGCTCTCGTTGCTGTAGATCACGGGCGGCGTGTATTCGGCCTCGCTCGACACATAGGTGATACGCGCGGGTACGTCGGCCGCGCAGCCGTCGCAGCGGATCGCGACCGCGCGCCCCGGCGCGAGCGATGCGATGGCGGCTTCCGGCACGAAGAAGCGCACCTTCAGGTTCTGCGGCGGCAGCATCTGCACGACCGGATTGCCTGCCTGCACCCATTCGCCGACGCGGTACAGCGTGTCGTACACGCGCCCGGCGGCGGGTGCGGCGACGCGCTTCTGGTCGAGCTTCCATTGCGCTTCCGCGACCGCTGCCTGCGCGGCGTCGACCTGCGCTGCCTGCGCGGCGACCTGCTGCGCGCGGCCCGGCAGGCGAGCGACGTCGACCTGCTTCTGCAGTTCGCGCATCTGCGCGGCAGTGGTTTGCGCGGACGTGCGCGAATCGTCGAGCTGCTGCTTCGACAGGCCGCCGGCCGCGTACTGGCGTTCGTCGCGCGCGAGTTGAGCGGCAGCCCGTGCGGCCTGCGCGGTGGCCTGCGCGAGTTGCGCCTGCGTGACTGCCACTTCCGGCGGGCGCTTGCCGGTCTGCAGGTCGGCGAGCTGCGCGCGTGCCGCGGCGAGCTGATGCCGTGCCTGCAGCAGCGCGGCCGTTTCGTTCGCGGCTTCGAGCGAGAACGCGAGCGTGCCGGCGGCGACGGCCTGACCGCGTGCGACCGACAACTGCGTCAGCGTGCCCGATTGCGACGACGACAGGTATACGAATTCGCCTTCGACATAACCCTGGTAGGTCGCGCCGTGGTCCGTCGATCGTCCGCAACCGGCGAGCAGCGCGAAGGCGGCGAGCGCGAGCGGCAGCGCGCGGGCCGCGTTCACGACGGCCTCCGCGGCGAGCGCGTCCGCGCACGTGGCGTGGCGGCCGGCGGCTGCAGGCCGGAACCAAGCAGCGCGCGGACGTGCCGGTGCAGCACGTCGCGATCGATCGGCGGCAGGCCGCGCGCGCTTTGCCACAGCTTCGCGGTCGCAAGCGGCAGCATCACGAGCGCGATGATCGAATGGAACAGGAACGCGGGTTCCAGCGCGGGGTTCAGCGTGCCGGCCTGCTGCGCGGCGCGGATGCGTTCGGCGAAACGCCCGACATGCTCGAGCGGAATGCGCCGGACCATCCGTTCGCGCAGCAGCCCGCCTTCATGGACGATCTCGCGCAGCCAGATCGACGGCAGCCACGGCATGCGATGCGTGACGTCGAAGAAGCGGTCGACGAGTTCGGCAACGAGCGCGAACGGATCGTTCTCGATCTGCGGCTCGGTCGGGCGCCACACGAACGCGATGACCTGCGCGAGCCGCTCCTCGACGATCGCGTCGAGCAGTTGCTCGCGATTCGTGAAGTAGTAGTGGACCATCGCGGACGTGACGCCGGCGGCGGCGGCGATCTGCGCGACCGTCGTCGCGGCGATGCCGTGCTCGGCGAACAACTGCATCGCGACGTCCAGCATGTGGTCGCGCAGGTCGAAGTCGTCCACCGACGGGCGGCGCCCGCGCGGCCTGGCGACGGTGGATTTCGCGTTCATGCAGACGACGCTAATTGATGAGTTAGTTAATTTCAAGGAAGGGTTTTCGCCGGCGTTGATCGAGATCAGACGCGCGTCGAATGGCGGCGCGGACGAGCGGGGACGTGATGCGGCGGCACGCCGTGTGCTGGCGATGGAGTGTAGGGAGTGGTTAAGGCAGAGGCGGCTTAGGGGAAACGGCAGAGGGATACGGCGAAGGGGATACGGCGAAGGAAAGGAGATGCGGCGACAAGCGGTGGAGAACCTTCTCGGAACCGGCGGGAAAGCCGTCCGCGAAGCGGGGGCGCGGCCTTGACATGGCTCGCCCCCGAAACGTCGTCACTGATCGATCGGCGACTTCAGCGGCTCGTGTTCGCCGGTCAGCCCGAACACGACGAGCTGCGCGGGCTCGGTCGCACTCGCGTTGCGCGACACCTGGTGGCGCGAGCCGGGCGCCTCGTACCAGCCTTCGCCGGCGCGATAGCGATGCAGCGGGCCGCCGTTCACCTGCGACAGCACTTCGCCTTTCGACACGACCGCGAACACCGAGCCGAGGTGCTTGTGAGCCTCGGAAGCCTGGCCGGGCGCATAGTCGACGGTCGCGACGACGACGAGCTTGCCGGGCGCTTCGGGCACGGCCTGCTGCATGATCGCGTGCACGTTGTCGCCGGCGTCGTGCGCATGGGCGGCGGCCGGCAGCGCGGCGCCGAGCGCGAGCCCCGCGCACAGGGCGGCTCGCTGGAGCGTGGAGCGGATCATCTTCGTCTCCTTACTCGGGCATCTTGCGGAACGCGATCGCGAAGCGGTTCCAGGTGTTGATCGTCGCGATCAGCATCGACAGGTCGAACAGCTCCTCGTCGCTGAAGTGCGGCTTCACGGCTTCCCAGACGGCGTCGGGCACGTGATTGCTGGCCACTAGCGTCAGCGCCTCGGTCCATTCCAGCGCCGCGCGTTCGCGCTCGGTGAAAAACGGCGTTTCGCGCCACGTGACGACGGTCGCGAGACGGCGGTCGGTTTCGCCGCCCTTGCGCGCGTCGGTCGTGTGCATGTCGACACAGAACGCGCAGCCGTTGATCTGCGATGCGCGCAGGCGGACGAGTTCGGCGAGCGGCTTCTCGATCGAGCTCTTCGCGAGGAATTCCTCGGCGTTGCGCATCACCTTGATCGCATTCGGGCTGGCGGTATAGAAGTTCAGGCGCGGTTGCATGGCAGGTCCTTTTTCGGTTGGTGCGCACGGTGGCGCGACAGGACCCACTTTAAGACCCGGATTGGCCTGCTTGAATAGCCAATTTTGCGTAAATTCAGGTAGCCAGTTCCGGGCGGCCGACACGGCCCGAATCCAGCAGCCCGGCCAGTTGCGCGAGCGCCGTGTCGATGCGCAGCGCGTCGATCCCGCCATAGCCGAACAGCAGCCCCGCACGGACCGGCACGCCGACATGGAACGCAGAGATCCCGTACAGGCCGATGTCCTGCTCGCGCGCCGCGCGGACCAGCGCCGCTTCGTCGAGCCCCGGCTTCAGGTGTGCCGCGAGGTGGATGCCGGCGGTCGGCACGATCGCGTCGAACCACGGCGCGAGCTCGCCGCGCAGATGCGCGATCAGCATCTTGCGACGCGCATCGTAATGTTTCTGCACGCGCTTCAGGTGCCGCGCGAAATCGCCTTCGAGCATGAAGCGCGCGAGGGCCGCCTGCGTCAGCGTGCAGGTGTGCCAGTCGACGATCTGCTTCGCCTTGGCGAGCGCGCCGCGCAGCGCGCGCGGCGGAATCGCGTAGCCGATCCGCAGTTCGGGAAAGATCGTCTTCGAGAACGTGCCGACGTACGCGACGAGGCCCGTGCGGTCGAGGCTCTTCAGCGATTCCACGGGCCGGCCTTCGAAGCGGAACTCGCCGTCGTAGTCGTCCTCGATGATCACCGCGCGGCGGCGCTGCGCCCATTCGAGCAGCGCGATGCGCCGCTCCAGCGTCATCGGCATCCCGAGCGGGAACTGGTGCGACGGCGTCACGTAGACGAGGCGCGCTTCGTCGGGCAGCCGTTCCGTGACGAGGCCGTGCGCATCGACCGGCACGCCGATCACCGTCGCGCCGAGCGACGCGAACGCGGCGCGTGCCGGCGGATAGCCGGGATCCTCGACCGCGACCACGTCGCCGGGCCGCACGACGACACGCGCAAGCAGGTCGAGCGCCTGCTGTGCGCCTTGCGTGACCAGCACGTCGTCCCAGCTGCACGCGACCGCGCGGCTGAACGCGACATAGCGTGCGATCGCGCCGCGCAACTGCGGATCGCCGGCCGGGTCGTGGTATTGGCCGGGGCCGCGTGCCTGCTGGCGCAGCGCGTGATGCAGGCAGCGCCGCCACGCATCGAACGGGAACAGCGTCTTGTCGGTCACGCCGCCGCGGAAGTCGAAGCCGGGCGAGTCTTGCGGCGCGGGCATCGCGAGCGCGTCGGGCAGGTCGTTCCACAGCGCGCGTGCGTCGACCGCGTCGATGCGCGGCGTGTCCTCGACGAGCGACGGCGCCGGCATGGCCGCGGCGTGCGGCACGCGCGCGAGGCCGTCGGCGACGAACGTGCCGTCGCCCGCACGCGTATTCAGGTAGCCCTCGGCGACGAGACGCTCGAACGCGTCGAGCGTCGTCTTGCGCGATACGCCGAGCTGCTTCGCGAGATCGCGCGTCGACGGCAGCCGCGCGCCGCCTGCCAGGCGCCCGTCGACGATCGCGGTGCGCAGTTGCCGGAAGATTTGCCCCGTCAGGTCGTGACGGCCTTCGATGCGGATCGCGATGTCCATCGCAGTGGTTACCTCGATTGATGCTGATTTGCCGGAATCGGTGTACCGCCAGTATGCCGCCGGCGCGCGGACTCGGGTTGGCAGGATGTTGCGCCCGACACTCAACCGCCCATCCGCCGCATCGAACGCCGTCCGATTGGACCGCCTCCCGCCGTTGCCTTACGATCCACGGGAGCCACGACAATCCCAGACTCACCCCGAACCGGAGCGCCCCCATGCTGTCCGAAGACGAACTTGCGCTGCTCGACGCGATCCGCGCGACCGGCAGCCTGTCGCGCGCCGCCGCGCGGCTCGGCAAGGCGCCGTCGACCGTGTCGCACGCCGCGCGCCAGCTCGAAACGCGTTTCGACGCGCTGCTGTTCGACCGGCGCGGCTACCGGCTGCGGCTCACGCCGGCCGGACAACTGCTGGCCGACGAAGCGGCGCGGCTGGCGCTGGACGTCGCGCGGCTGACGCAGCGCGTGCGGCAGGTCGCGAGCGGCTGGGAGGACCGGCTGTGGATCGTCAGCGACGAGGTGCTGGAGTTCGACACGCTGCTGCCGGTCGTCCGCGCGTTCGACGCGCTCGATTCGGGCGTGTCGCTGCGCTTCACGCACGAGGTGCTCGGCGGCACCTGGGAGGCGCTGCGCGACGGTCGCGCGGATCTGGTCGTCGGCGCGACCAACGAGCCGCCGGCTATCCCCGGCTTCAAATGGTTCGAACTGGGCGCGATGGAGTGGGTGTTCGCGGTGTCGCCGCGCCATCCGCTTGCATCCGTGAGCGACGCGCTGACGCGCGACGCGATCGGCGCGCATCGCGCGGTCGTCGTCGCCGATTCGTCGCGGCGCGCGGCCGGCCGCGCGTATGGCCTGCTCGGCGGGCAGGCCGTGCTCGCGGTGCCGTCGATGCGCGCGAAGATCCTCGCGCAGCGCGACGCGCTCGGCGTCGGCTGGGTGCCGCGCCGGCGCGTGGCGTCGCTGCTCGCGCGCGGCGAGCTCGTCGAGAAACAGACGGCCAACCCGCGCGAACCGAACGTGCTGTATGTCGCGTGGCACGGCGATCGCGACGGCCGCGCGCTGCAATGGTGGCTGGAGCAATTGCGCGAGCCCAGACTCGCGCAGCGCCTGCTCGACGGGATCGACGTGACCGGCTGAGACGGAAAAACGACGACGGAGCGCCCGCTCGAACACGTTCGACGATTTCGAACATGTTCGCCGCGCGCGTCGTACGGCAACACAGGTCGCCGAGCGCATCCTGTGTTCACGGTCAACTCACCGGTTCACAGGAGAACATCATGCAACGCTTCGAAGGAAAAACGGTCCTCGTCACGGGCGGCAACAGCGGCATCGGCTTGGCGGCCGCCAACGCATTCGCGGCCGAAGGCGCGCGGGTCATCATCACCGGGCGCGACGCGCAGACGCTGGAAGCCGCACGGCAAACGCTCGGCGAAGGGGCGCTCGCGATCCGCAACGAGGCCGGCAGCGTCGCGTCGGCCCGCGCACTGGCGGACGCGATCGCCGCCGCGGGCGCGCGGCTCGACGCCGTGTTCATCAACGCGGGCGTCGCGAAACTCGCGCCGTTCGCCGACAGCGACGAGGCGATGTGGGACCTCGTGTTCAACACCAACGTGAAGGGCGCGTATTTCCAGATCCAGTCGCTGGTGCCGCTGCTGAACCGCGGCGCATCGATCGTGATCAACGGTTCGATCAACGCGCACATCGGGATGCCCGGCTCGTCGGTGTACGCGGCGAGCAAGGCGGCCGTCAATTCGTTCGCGAAGACGCTGTCGACGGAACTGCTGCCGCACGGCGTGCGCGTGAATGTCGTGAGCCCGGGGCCGGTTCAGACGCCGCTGTACGGCAAGCTCGGGCTCGATGCGGCGACGCTCGACGAGACGGCCGGGAAGATCAAGGGCCTCGTCCCGGTCGGCCGGTTCGGCACGCCGGACGAAATCGCGTCGACGGTGCTGCACCTCAGCGCGCCGGAATCCGCGTTCATCGTCGGCGCGGAGATCATCGCGTCGGGCGGGATGGGATTGCTCTGAGCCGTAACGCCGGCGGGGACCGCGCCGGCCGACGCAGCGCCGGGCGGACGGTCCCCGTCGCATGCGGGAAGGGCGACGCTCTCGAACCGCACCTATCGCGTCGTGCAGGCGTTACGCGTATCGCCGCCGGCTTCCAGCTGCGTCACCGTGAGCCCCGAGAACGTCGCGCGGCCGTGCTCGGCAAACACCGCGACGCGGTCCGCGTCGAGCGGCGGAAAGATCAGGTCGGTGAGCGTGACGCGGCCGCCGTTCGCAAACACTTCGACCGACCCGCGATCGACGACGATTTCGAGCCGCAGTTGCCCGTGTTCGAGCGGCAGGTCGACGATATGCTCGCGGCTGAACGTGCCGGCGAAATTCGCTTCGCCGGACTGCGAGCGGTCGAGCGTCAGCGTGCGTTTCGCCGTGTCGTACACGATCCGGGTGCCGGTCGTGCCGTCCGCCGAGCGCCGGACGATCAGGCCCGCGCGCGCCGCGCGCTGCGGCGCAATCGTCACCGTGATGCGTTGCGCGACGCCGCGCGTCGCCGCCGACAGCTCGCGCGTGGCGGACTCGACGGCGAGCGCGCCTTCGTGCACGGCGGGCCTGCCGTCCGCCCACGCGTCGAACGCGGCGGCCGGCGCGGCGACGAGCCGGGGTTCGCCGTCGATCGTCTTCAGCGCCAGCTCGCGCGGCAGGGTCGTCGCGCCGCGCCACGGCGTGGTCGGCACTTTTGCCGCGTAATCCCAGTTGCTCATCCACGCGATCGCGACCGGCCGAGTGCCGGGCGCGCCCGAGAAGGTGCCTGCGGCATAAAAGTCGGCGCCGTGATCGACCCAGCGGAATCGGGCGGGATCGGAACCGGCCGGCGCGACGCGATCGGGCGTGAACGTGCGGCCGTCGAAGTCGCCGACGAAATACATCGCGCCCGAGCCGCCCGCGATCGACCACGGATTCACATTGACGATCATTACCCACTTGATGTGTCGAGGATCGCCGTCGAGCGGCAGCGGCACGAGGTCGGGCATCTCCCACAGTGCGCCTGCATGCGGCACGTCCGGCAACGTGAAGTCGCTCAGGAACGACCAGTGGATCAGGTCGTCGGAGCGATAGAGCTTGACGACCTGCGCGTCGGCGACGACCGTCGTCATCAGCCAGTGGTGCCCGGGCGCATACCACGACACCTTGGGGTCGCGGAACTGCTTCGATTCGGGATCGAGCGTGAGCACGGGGTTGTGCGCGTAGGGCTGCCACGTCGCGCCATGGTCGACGCTGTAGGCGAGCGACTGCGCCTGCGTGCCGGGCGCGTGGCCGGAGCCGTCCTTATAGACGCTCGTGTAGAGCGCAACCAGCGGTGTCTTGCCTGGCGACCCGAGGCCCGACGTGTTGTGCGTATCGGCGACGATCGAGCCGGAGAAGATTTCCTCGGTGGCGTTCGCGCGCATCGCGACCGGCTGCTCGCGCCAGTGGACGAGATCGGTGCTGGTCGCGTGGCCCCACGACATGTTGCCCCAATCGTTGCCGAGCGGGTTGTACTGATAAAACAGGTGGTAGCGGCCGTCGTCGTAGACGAGGCCGTTCGGATCGTTCATCCAGTTGCGCTGCGGCGTGTAATGCAGCGCGGGGCGCCATTGCGGCGTGCCGTTTTCGGTCGATGCGGCGCAGGGCGCGGCGGCGGCCTGCGTGCAGGCCGCGCCCGCCGCACAGGCGAGCAGCAGCCGGGCGACCCGGAAGGAAAAGCGGAAAAACGTCGATCTCATGCGGGGTTCCGTGCTCCGACGCGCGAAGCGGGAAAGGAGGGCGCGTGCCGCTTGCAAAGGCGGCACGCGCGATCTGCGGAAGAAAAAAGCGGCGCGCACGCGACACGCGCGATGTGCGCCGCCTCAACGCTTGCGGGCGGTGCCCGCCGCAGCCGTTACGGGCGGGTGCCCGGGCCGTCGTTGTGGTCGGCGCCCGTCGCCGGCAGGTTCGCCGGGATATCGCCGTAACCGCCGAGCCCGCCGCGTCCGTACGCGCGGTCGACCGCCGTCGACGTGCCGTTGATGTTGACCTTCACCGTCGGCGCGAGCGTGCCGCCGCGCCGCGGGCCGATCGCATCGATGAACGACTCGACGAGCCCGCCCGGCATCACGTAGTGCGAATACGACTGGAATTCGCGCGGGTTCTGGTTCGGATCCTGCGAATACGGCGCGCCGGCCGGTGCGGAGAAGTCGGTCGGGTTGCCGAGCACGAGGCCGCCGCCGCCGTTCAGCGGCAGGAAGTCGCTGCGGATGCCGTTGCCGACGAAGCCGTACACGCCGTCCGGCCCGTCGACACCCGCGGCCATCGTCGTCCGGTGGCTGATCGTGAACAGGTAGTACTTGCCGTCCTTCAGGTAGATCTGCGGGCGCTCGGTCTGGTCGTCGACGCAGTTCGCCGACAGGAGCGGCGGCAGGAACTTCCATTCCGTCAACTGCGGGTTCGTCGCGACCGCGAGGCCGACATTGGCCTTTTGATACACTGCGCCCGAATTCATCACCGCGTTGAGATCTTCCTTGTACGGATCGTTCGGCGCGTAGCCGAGATCGGCCTCGGTGCAGGTGCGTGCGCCGCGCTGGCCGCCCGTATTGCCTTCGAACACCATGTAGGTCTTGCCCGGGTGCGCGGGATCGGTGAACACGAACGGATCGCGGAACGAGAAGTAGGTATTCTGCTGGCCGGTCTGGTAGTAGTTGCCGTCCGGCTGCAGCAGCGCCTTGTGATCGTCGAAGCCGCTGAACCACACGTGCTTGTCGTCGGCGTGGATGTGACCGTCGGCGCGCGTGATGATCGCCTGCGGCGGCGTGATGTCGGCACCGCCGGGCGCCGAGCGGTTGAACGACGTCGCGGTGTAGTAGAGGCTGACGTTGTCGCCGTGCGTGAGGCGCGCCGAACCCGACCATTCGGCGTTGTTGGTCATCGGCGCGGTGCCGAACACCTTGGCGCTCGCGCCGTCCGGGAACAGGTGGCCGCCCCAGGTCCAGCCGCCGTTGGCGGGGCGCTGCGACGCAGGGACGCCCGCGCGGCGGTAGAAGAAGCCGATGCGCGCGTGGACGTGGCGGTCATCGAACGTGTAGCCCGCATGCGGATCGGCGGTGAGCGAGAAGATCACCTCCCAGCCCTTGTAGCTGAGCTGGTTCGCGCGCAGGTCGGCCAGCGGCCAGGTATCCCAGACCCACACGTTCGAGTTGATCAGCGGGAAATCCTGCGGGATATCCGGCATCGTCAGCGCTTGCGGCAGCGAGTTCCTGTCGGCGCCGGCCGTATGCGACTGTGCGACGATCTGGCGGATGTCCGCGCGGGTCCAGCGCATCGTGAAGTTGCCTTCGGGATCGTAGGCCTGCTGCGTATGCGGCGTGGGCGCGGGGGCGCCGGCGCTCTGCGCGTGCGTAACGGACGAAGCGGACGCGAAGGCGGCCAGTGCCGCGCCAGCGAACAGCAAACGTTTGGCCGCAGTCGCGCGGCAAAAAGGAAAGTGTGTCATCTCGGCGTTGTTTCAGTTGACGGTGAAAGGAACGGCTGAAGGTGGCATCGATGTCCAAACCGGTTTGGATACTATTTCAAACCGGTTTGGAACGCAAAAGATATTTATTTGACGGTAATGCTTACCCAATGGAAATAATTACCCGATTGAGGCATCCGGGCATCCGGCATCCGGGCATCCGGCGTCCGGGCATCCGGCGTCCGGGCATCCGGCGTCCGGGCATCCGGGCCGGCGAAAACGAGGAGCGACGGTGAAGGTGAATCTGAAGGCGCTGTCGGATGCGCTCGGGCTGTCGCGGACGACGGTCAGCCGTGCGATGAACGGTTACGACGACGTCAGCGAGGCGACCCGCGAGCGCGTGGCGAAGGCCGCACGGGAAATGGGCTATGTGGCGGACCCGACCGCGCGCCGGCTCGCGACCGGGCGGGCGGACGTGATCGGGATCGTCTATCCGTTCGGCGCGGGCGATCTCGGCGATCCGCGTTTCGGCGAGGTCGTCGCGGGCATCACCGAGCGGCTGGCCGAGCGCAATCTCGATTTCATCATCGCGTCTGCGCGGCCGAATGCGGAACTGGACACCTATCGGCGGATCGTCGACGGCAAGCTCGTCGACGGGCTGATCGTCGCGCGCACGCTGGTCGACGATCCGCGCATTGCGTACCTGCGGTCGAACGCGTTTCCGTACGTCGCATACGGCCGCACGCAAACGGCCGAGCCGTATGCGTGGTTCGATTTCGACAACGAGGCGGGCGCGCGCGATGCCGTCCGCCGGCTGACCGGTTTCGGGCATCGGCGCATTGCGATGATCAGCGCGCCGCTCGCGCTGAATTTCGCTGCGCAGCGTCGCGCAGGCTATCTGTCGGCATTGCGCGAGGCCGGTATCGAGCCGGATCCGGCGCTGCTCGTCGAGTGCACGTTTACGCACGACGGCGGGTTGCAGGCCGCGCGGGCGCTGCTCGCGTGCGCCGAGCGGCCGACGGCGCTGCTGGTCGACAACAACATCGCGGGCGGCGGCGCGTTTCGGGCGCTCGTGGACAGCGGGCTGCGGCTGGGGCAGGACATGTCGCTGATCGTCTACGACGGCGTGCCGCCGGACATCGCGCATCCGCATCGCGTGACGGCCGTCATCCAGCCGACCGGGCACGCGTCGGGACGCGCGCTGGCGGAATTGATGCTGAGGCGGCTGGACGACGGGGCATGCGGGCATCGACTCGAGGCGCCGGTAATCGAGGCCGGCGATACGGATGGTCCGTTGCGCGGCTAGCCGGCGCGACGGACACGGGCGGGGCGCGATCGGCGGCGGATGTTGCCGGATCGCGCCCGGTCGAAAAGGCCATGCCGACGGCAGGGGCGAATGGCCATTTACTAGACGACTGGTCTAATCCGCGGATATCATGCGTCCTCGTGAATGCGACGACGTCCGCTGGCGCGTGCAACGAAGACGCGAAATTGCCATTTCGCGCTGCGATGCCGATCGTGCAGTGTACGCCGTCGTTTTATTTGGGATTTTTCTAGACGACTGGTCTAATAGGCGCGTACGGCATTCGGATACGCGAGTCGCACGTTGACGCGCCATAACGGACTAACCGACAGGCGTGTCGCGCCGACCGCCCCGGTTGCGCGGCAGCGTTCCCGTCCATTTTCGAAGGAGTTTCGATCATGAAGATTCTGGTTGTCCTGACCTCGCACGACATGCTCGGCGACACCGGCAAGAAGACCGGCTTCTGGCTCGAGGAACTGGCCGCGCCGTACTACGCGTTCAAGGATGCGGGCGTCGAGCTGACGCTGGTTTCGCCGAAGGGCGGCCAGCCGCCGCTCGACCCGAAAAGCAGCGATCCGTCCGCGCAGACCGACGCAACGCGCCGCTTCGACGCCGATCCGGCGGCCAAGGCCGAACTCGCATCGACGCGCAAGCTTGCCGACGTGTCGGCCGACGACTACGACGCGGTGTTCTACCCGGGCGGACACGGCCCGCTGTGGGATCTCGCCGAGGATCTGCATTCGATCGGCCTGATCGAGCGCATGCTCGCGGCCGGCAAGCCGGTCGCGGCCGTCTGCCACGCGCCGGGCGTGCTGCGTCACGTGAAGAACCCGGCAACCGGCGAATCGGTCGTGCGCGGCAAGCGCGCGACGGGGTTCACCAACAGCGAGGAAGCGGCCGTCGAGCTGACGGAAGTCGTGCCGTTCCTCGTCGAGGACATGCTGAAGACCAACGGCGCGGCATTCGAGCGCAGCGCCGACTGGGCGCCGCATGTCGTCACCGACGGGCTGCTGATCACGGGGCAGAACCCCGCGTCGTCGGCGCCCGCGGCCGAGGCGCTGCTCGCGAAGCTCGGCCACCGGTAAGCATCCGGCGCCGGCCCGGCCGGCGCCGTTCCGTATCCGTCGCCGGGCGCAACCGCCCCGACGACGGCCCGAATCGTTCCGCCGTGCGCATCGCCCGGCGAGTTCCCAGTCGTTTCGTAGAACCAAGCAAAGGAGTCGTGGATGTCTGCCCTGTTCGAACCGTTCAAACTCAAGGATGTCACGCTGCGCAACCGCATCGCGGTGCCGCCGATGTGCCAGTACGTCGCCGAAGACGGCGTCGTCAACGACTGGCATCACGTGCATCTGGCCGGCATCGCGCGCGGCGGCGCGGGCCTCGTGATCGCGGAGGCGACGGCCGTGTCGCCGGAAGGGCGCATCACGCCGGGTTGCGCGGGGCTGTGGAACGATGCGCAGGCCGAAGCGTTCGCGCCGTCGGTCGCGGCGATCAAGGCGGCCGGCGCGGTGCCCGGCATCCAGATCGCGCACGCGGGCCGCAAGGCGAGCGCGAACCGTCCGTGGGAAGGCGACGACCATATCGCCGACGGCGATCCGCGCGGCTGGCAGACCATCGCGCCGTCGGCCGTGCCGTTCGGCGCGCATCTGCCGAAGGTGCCGCGCGAAATGACGCATGAGGATATCGCCCGCGTGCAGGCCGACTTCGTCGCAGCGGCGAAGCGTGCGCGCGACCTGGGCTTCGAATGGCTCGAACTGCACTTCGCGCACGGTTATCTCGGCCAGAGCTTCTTCTCGGTGCATTCGAACCGGCGCGATGACGAATATGGCGGCTCGGCCGAGAACCGCGGCCGTTTCGTCGTCGAGACGCTCGCGGCCGTCCGCAAGGTATGGCCCGAGCATCTGCCTCTGACCGCGCGCCTTGGCGTGATCGAATACGACGGCCGCGACGAAGAGACGCTCGCCGAGTCGATCGCGCTCACGCAGCGGATGAAGCGGGAAGGGCTCGACATGCTGAGCGTGTCGGTCGGCTTCTCGACGCCCGATGCGCAGATTCCGTGGGGCCCGGCGTTCCTCGCGCCGATCGCCGAGCGCGTGCGCCGCGAGGCCGGGCTGCCGGTGTCGTCCGCGTGGGGGATCGACACGCCGCAACTGGCGAACCGCGTGGTTGCGGAAGAACAGCTCGATCTCGTGATGGTCGGCCGCGCGCATCTGGCCGATCCGCACTGGCCGTACTACGCGGCGAAGCAGCTCGGCGTCGAGCGCCCGTCGTGGACGCTGCCCGCGCCGTACGCGCACTGGCTCGAGCGTTACCGGATCGCCGACAAGGTGGCCTGAGCGGGCGCGGCAACATGGCGCCGGGGCGGCCCGCGTATGACGCGCGCCGCCGATCCGGTGCCGATGGATAGAATGGCGGTTCGTGCAGGCCGGTTGCCTGCGCGAACCGCCATTTTTTCATTTCGACAGAGGTGCCATGGACGCACATGTCCCGTCGTCTCACGCGGCCGCCGCGCAGCCGCGCGCGCAGCAGATCGCTCGCGTCGCGCTGTATGCGGCGCTGCTGGTGCTCGCGCTGTGGGTGATCCGCGACTTCATTCCCGCCATCGCGTGGGCCTGCGTGATCGCCATCGCGATGTGGCCGCTGCTGAAACGCTTCGAATCGCACCGGCTGTTCCGCAACCGGCCTACGGTCAACGCGCTCGTCATCACGGCGGCGGTCTCGCTGCTCGTCGTGCTGCCGATCGCCGTCGCGGCAACCCAGGCGATCGGGCAGGCGCACGACCTGCGCGAGTGGCTGCGTACGATCCAGGACAACGGCATTCCGCTGCCCGACGTCGTCAGCCGGCTGCCTTACGGTTCGGCGCAGATCACCGAGTGGTGGCAGGCCAATCTCGGTCATCCGCTGCATGCGGCCAGCGCGATGCACGGCGTCAACAGCGAGAAATTCCTCGCGTTCGGCCGGCAGTTCGGCACGAAGCTCGCACATGCGCTGCTCGAATTCGGCTTCATGCTCGTCACGCTGTTCGTGATCCTGCGCGCGGGCCACAAGCTGTCGGGCGCATTGCTGCAGGGCGGGCAGCGCGCGTTCGGGCGCAACGGCGCGGAACTGATCGAGCGCATGGTCAAGGCCGTGTACGGCACGGTGACGGGGCTCGTGGTCGTCGGGCTCGGCGAGGGTGCGCTGCTCGGCGTCGCCTATGCGCTCGCGGGCGTGCCGCATGCGGCGCTGCTCGGCCTCGTCACGGCGATTGCCGCGATGCTGCCGTTCTGCGCGCCGATCGTGTTCTGCGGCGCGGCGCTGTGGCTGTTCGTGCAGGGCGCGACCATGTGGGCCGTCGTGGTGGCGGTGCTCGGTTTCGTCGTCGTGTTCGTCGCCGAGCATTTCGTGCGGCCGGTGCTGATCGGCAGTTCGGCGCGGCTGCCGTTCCTGCTCGTGCTGTTCGGCATCCTGGGCGGCGCCGAGACGTTTGGTCTGATCGGGCTGTTCGTCGGCCCCGCGCTGATGACGGTGCTGACGATGCTGTGGACCGAATGGATCGCGTGACGATGCCCGCCGTCGCGCCGATTCGATGGATCGGCGCGACGGGATGGGTGCGCGCACAAGCATGCGCCGGCCGCAACGATCGGCAACGATCCAGCTTGCGCGCGGGGCATGCCGGGCAGGGGTTTGCATACGGATCTCTACATTTCTTTTCGATCCGGACCCAAAGGTCTAGTAGCATGGGGCTTTCGATCACGCCGGCATGGCGCGGCAGAATTCCCCAAGCATGCGATTGATTTCGATGTCCCGTCCCGCGGCGACGCTATCCCTGGCGGCCGGCTGCCTGATGCTGCACGGCTGCGCGTGGTTCGACTCGTGGCTGCCGTTCTCGTATTCGCGCACGCCGCTCGCGCGGGCCGCGTCGCGGCATGGCGCGACGCGCGCCGATGTCGTGCGCGCCGGCGGCAACCCGCGCAGCGTATGGATGGTCCGCAACGGCAGCGGCGTTTGCTACAACTACTTCATCGAGCACGGCAACGATCACCGGCCTTACTTCGTCGTATTCGACAAGGCCGGCGTCGTCACGCAGCACGGCTTCGATACCTGCATGGATGCCGATCGCAAGGGCACGCTCCAGCCGGACAAGGCCGCTTCGCGCTAGCGCGGCGGCGTGCGCCGCGCGTGAGCGGTCATGCGAGCGTGTCGACCACGCCGCCGTCGACGCGCAACGCCGCACCCGTAGTCGCCGAAGCCTGCGGCGAGCACACGTACACGACCATGTTCGCGACTTCCTCGGGCGTCGCGGGTCGCTGGATGATCGAGCTCGAGCGATGATCGCGCACGAAATCCACGGCCACGTCTTCGACACTGCGGCCCGTTTTGTCGGCCGTTTCCTTCAGCAGCGCGCGCACGCCTTCCGACAGCGTCGGCCCGGGCAGCACCGAGTTGACGGTCACATGGGTGCCGGCCGCGAGCTTCGCGAGGCCGCGCGAGATCGACAGTTGCGCGGTTTTCGTGAACCCGTAGTGAATCATGTCGACCGGGATGTTCAGGCCCGATTCCGACGAAATGAACACGATGCGCCCGGCGTTGCGCTCGATCATCCCCTTCAGGTAATGCCGCGCGAGCCGCACGCCGGACATCACGTTCATCTGGAAGTAATGTTCCCATTCGGCGTCGTCGATGTCGAAGAACGCCTTCAGGCCGTAGATGCCCGCGTTGTTGACGAGGATGTCCGCATCGGGCGTGTGCTGCGTGACGCGCGCGACGCCGGCTGCGTCGGACAGGTCGGCGGCGACGCCGTCGAAGCTCGCGCCGGGCACGGCGGCGCGCAGTTGCGCGAGCGCGGACTGTACCGATGCGTCGCTGCGGCCGTTGACGACGACGCGCGCACCGGCGCGCGCGAGCCCTTCGGCGATCGCGAGCCCGATGCCGGCGGTGGAGGCGGTGACGACCGCGGTCTTGCCTTTCAGATCGATGTGCATGAGCGTGACGGGAGAGGAGTGAACGGGAACCGCCGCGCGTGTCGCGGCGGCCGGATTTCAAAGCTTAGGCGAAACGGCGCGATCCGGCTTCGAAGCTGCAAAGCGCCGGTTGCATCGGCCCGCGCTGTCTTGTACGGTGAGCGTTCGCCGCCCGAACCAGGAGCCCGCCGCGTGAGCCGTATCTCCAACCGATCCGCCGTACCGTCGCCGTTCTGGCGGGATGCCGCGCTGCCGTTCATCGAGGCGCGCACCGTCGACGACGGGCGCGCGATCTGCTACGCGAAGCACACGCACGACACGTTTTCGGTGGGCGCGATCGTCGGCGGCACGAGCACCTACGTGAACGGCGCGACGAACGCGCATGTCGGGCGCGGCGTGCTCGTGATCATCGATCCGGAGCAGGTGCACGCGTGCAATCCGTACGGCCCCGACGCATGGGCATACCGGATGGTCTATGTCGACGTGCCGTGGCTCGCGCGGTTGCAGCATTCGCTGGGCCGCGATCCGAACAGCGATTTTCACGGGTTTTCGCCGAAGTTGACGGAGCGGCGCGACCTGTTCGCGCAATTTGGCGGCTTCTACCGCGCGCTCGTGTCGCCCGGCATCGATCCGCTCGGCAAGGAGAGCGCGGCGGTCGAATTCTTCACGCAACTGCACGGCGCGCTCGATCGCGAGCTGCCCGATCCGCGGCCGGGAGACGACAACGCGAAGCTCGCGCGCGCGGCCGACTACATCGCCGCGCATTGCCGCGAGGGCGTGACGCTCGATGCGGTCTGCGCGGCGGCCGACTTGTCGCCGTCGTACCTGATCCGTGCGTTCAACGCGCGCTACGGGATGACGCCGCATGCGTTCCTGATCGATCGCCGCGTGCAGTACGGCCGCACCGAGTTGCGCCGCGGCCGGCCGATCGCCGAAGTCGCGCTCGACGCCGGCTTTGCCGATCAGGCCCATTTCCAGCGCGCATTCCGGCGGATCGCGGCCGCGACGCCCGGACAGTACCGTAGCGCAATGAGCTGAGCGCCAGGGCGGCGGAACGCGGAGTGCGGAGTGCGCCGTCGATGCGCCGAGGCGCCCGATCTGCGGACCGGCCGGCTAGACGTCGAGCAGGAAAAGCGCGCTGCCCGCGAGCAGCAGCGCCATCAGCCGATTGAACATGCGCATGCGCCGCGCGTTCGCGAGCCGGTGCCGCAGCGACGCGCCCGCATAGCCCCAGCACGCGATCGACGCGAAACAGATCACCAGATACAGCGCGGCGAATTGCCAGACCTGCGCGCGGTCGCCATCGGCCGCATACGCGCCCATCGCGGCCACGCATGCGAGCCACGCCTTCGGATTCAGCCACTGCATCGCCGCGCCGGCCGCCGCCGACGGGCCGGCCACGTCCGGGGCGGCTGACAGCCGGCCGTCATCGAGCGCGAGCCGCAGCGCCATGTACAGCAGGAACGCGATCCCCGACCACTGCGTGGCGGTCGTCAGCACGGGCCAGCGCACGAGCGCCGCGTGCAGGCCGAGGCCGATCAGCAGGAACAGCGCGACGAAGCCGAGCGTCGCGCCGGCCGCGTAGCGCAGGCTCGCACCGAGGCCATGGCGCGCGCCGGCACTGAGCGCGACGATGTTGACGGGACCGGGGGTGATCGACGAGGCGAGCGCGAACGCGGCCATCGAAACCAGCATGCTCATCGGGTGTCTCCATGCGAAATGTCGAAAGTCGCATCGAGACTACGGGAGCCGCACCGGCCCGTATTGAAGAAAACTGCCCTCGGCGGCGCGCTGCCGCCGTCAGTGCAACGCGCGCGGCGCGTGCGCCGGCCGCGTGTCGTGCGGCCCGGTCGAACCGGCGGCATCGGCGGCGTCGCCCGCGCGTAGCGGTCCGCCCGCGCAGGGTTGCGTCGACACCGAGAAGCCGAACGTATTGACGCCGCCCGAGCATGCGACGAACACGCTGCCGCCGTGCATCTCGGCCACGGCCTTGACGATCGACAGCCCGAGCCCGTGGTTTTCCTTGCTGTTCGCGCGCGCTTCCTCGAGCCGGTAGAAGCGTTCGAACACATGCGAACGCTGCACGGGATCGATCGGCTCGCCCGGGTTCGCGACGGCCATTTCGACGAGCGCGTCGCGGCGCGCGATCGTCACGTGCAGCGTCGCGCCGGGCGCCGAATGCTGGATCGCGTTGATCAGCAGGTTCGTCATCGCGCGGCGGAACAGCGACGGATCGACGGCCGCGCGCGCATCGCCGTGCAGTTCGGCGCGCAGTTGCGCTTCGTCGAGCGGGATTTCGAGGAAGTCGAGCATGCGCCGCACCTCGTCGGCGAGCGACACGTCCTTCAGGTCGGTCGCGCGTTCGCCGCGATCGCTGCGCGACAGGAACAGCATGTCGTTGATGATCACGCGCAGCCGCTCGAATTCCTCGAGGTTCGACTGCAGCGTCTGGCGCATCCGGTCGACCGAGCGATCGCGGCTCGTCAGCGCGACCTGGGTCTGGCCGATCAGGATGCTGACCGGCGTGCGCAGCTCGTGCGCGACGTCGGCGTTGAACGCTTCGAGCCGCGCGTAGGTTTGCTGGATGCGCTCGAGCGCGCCGTTGAACGAGGTGGCGAGATCGCGCAGCTCGGCCGGCAGCGCGTCGGTCTGCAGCCGCTGGCGGCGGTTCGTGGCGCTCACCGTCGCCGCATCCTGCGACAGCCGGTCGAGCGGCGCGAGCCCGAAGCGCGCGACCGCGCGGCTCAGCAGCAGCGTGACGACGGTGGCCGTGGCGATCAGCGCGGCGAGCGTCAAGCCGAAGCGGCGCAGCATCCGTTGCGTGCGCTCGCACGAGCTGGCGACGATCAGCTTCAGCGTCGGGCGCTCGCCGCTGCCGGCCACGGTGACGGTCTTCGTCATCACGTCATAGCTGCTGTCGTTCAGCGCATAGCGCTGGAACGCGCCGAATGGCGGATCGACGGGCACGCCGTTTACCGGCGTACCGAAGCGGAATGCCGGGTTCGTGCTGTCGACCTGATAGCGCGTCGAGCCGTCGGGCGGGACGAGATCGGCGAGTTTTTCCTGCATCATGCGACCGCGCGCGGCCGTCGTCGCATGCGACACGATCATCTCGGCGACCTTCGCGCGCGTGTCGAGCGTCGCGCGCAGTTCCGCGAAGAGCTGGCGCTCCATCATCACGAACAGCCCGCAGCCGACCAGCGTGAACACGAGCAGCGACACGATGCCGAACATCGCCGACAGCCGCAGGACGATCGAGCGTTTCATCAAGCGTGCCTCTCGGTGTCGCCGTCCTCGCGCGCCTCGAGCACGTAGCCCATCCCGCGGATCGTGTGCAGCAGCTTGTCCGCGAACGGGCCGTCGAGTTTCGCGCGCAGGCGCTTGATCGCCGTCTCGACGACGTTCGCGTTGCTGTCGAAGTTCACGTCCCACACGAGTTCGGCGATCGTCGTCTTCGACAGCACCTCGCCGCTGCGCCGCGCGAGCACGCCGAGCAGCTGGAATTCCTGAGCGGTCAGGTCGAGCCGCGTGCCGTCGCGGGTCGCGCGGCGGCCGATCAGGTCGACGCGCAGGTCGCCGATCGAGATCAGCGTCGATTCCTGCACGCGCGCGCGGCGCGTCAGCGCGCGCAGCCGCTCGATCAGTTCGAGGAACGAGAAGGGCTTGGTCAGGTAGTCGTCGGCGCCGCCGCGCAGCCCGCGCACGCGATCGTCGACGCGGTCGCGCGCGGTCAGCATGATGACGGGCGTCTGCTTCTGCGCGCGCAACGCGCGCAGCACGCCGAAGCCGTCGAGCTTCGGCAGCATCACGTCGAGCACGACCACGTCGTAGTCGAATTCGACGGCCTTCCACGCGCCGTCCTCGCCGTCGAGCGCAGTGTCGACCACCCAGCCTTCCTCGGTCAGGCCGCTCTTCAGGTATTCGACGACTTTCGGTTCGTCTTCGACGATCAGCACTTTCATGTTGTTGTTCCGCGTAACCGGGTTAGGGGCCGACGCCCGCGGTGCGCTGCGGGCCGGCCGCCGCGACGTCGGACGGCGCGGGGCCGCTCGTCGCATCGCCGTCCCAGCCGCCGCCGAGCGCCTTCGCGAGAAAGACGACGAGCGCCGCGCGCTGGCCCTGGATCTGCACGGCCTGGCGCTCGCTCGTCAGCAGTTGCTGCTGGGCCGTCAGCACGTCGATGAACGGGGTCAGGCCGCCCGCGTAGCGGTCCTGCGCGAGCGACACGAGCTTGCGCGCGTCGTCGACGGCCGCCGATGCCTGCTGCGCGGCGTCGGCCAGCACCGACAGGCTCGTCACCGCATTTTGCACCTCCTGGAACGCGGTGAGCACGGTCTGCCGGTAGCTGGCCTGCGCGGCGGCATAACCGGCCTGCGCGAAATCGACGCCGGCCTTCAGCTTGCCGCCTTCGAACAGCGGCTGGCTGACCGACGCGCCGACCGACCACAGCAGCGCCGGCACGGTGAACAGGCTCGCGAAGCGCGTCGCATCCCAGCCGATGTCCGGCGACAGCGCGATGCGCGGGAAATACGCGGCGCGCGCGACGCCGATCTGCGCGTTCGCGGCCGCCATCGCGCGCTCGGCCGACGCGACATCGGGGCGCCGCTGCAGCAGGTCGCTCGGCATGCCGGTCGGCAGCGCGGGCGCGTTGATCGGCACCACGCGCGGCGGCAGCGAGAATTCGGGGGCCGGCGTGCCGACCAGCGTCGCGATCGCGGTTTCGACCTGCGCGCGCTGCTGGATCAGCAACTGTGCCTGCGTGCGCGTCGCGTCGAGCTGCGAGCGCTGCTGCAGCAGGTCGAGGCCCGACACGGCACCGAGTTCGTGGCGCGCGCTCACGTAGTCGAGCGCCTTTTGCTGCAGGTCGATCGAGCGCTTGACGACGTCGATCTCGCTGTCCAACTCGCGTAGCGCGAAATAGCTCGACGCGAGATCGGCGGTCAGCACGAGGCGCGCGTTCGCGAAATCGTCGTGCGCCTGCTCGGTGCTTGCCTGTGCGGATTCGACGCTGCGCCGCACGCGGCCGAACAGGTCGAGCTCGTAGCTGACGCTCGCGCCGACCTGGATCTCGTTCTGCACGGTCGACATGCTGCGCGTCGCGTAGTTGGTCTGCGGCCGGTCGGCGGAGATCTTGAAGCGCTGGCCGCTCGCGGTCAGGCCGACCGCCGGATACTGCGCGGACGCGACCGATGCGAGCGTCGCCTTCGCCTGGTCGTAGCGCGCGGCGACGGCTTTCAGGTTCTGGTTGTTGCGCAGCGCGTCGGCTTCGAGCGCGTCGAGCTGCGGATCGCCGAACGCGGTCCACCACGCGGGATCGAGCGGCGCGCGGGCCGGCGCGGCCGGGTGCCAGTACGCGTCGGCCGGGTCGAGCCGCCACGCGGCCGGCGTATCGACGGCCGGGCGCCGGTAGTCGGGGCCGACCGTGCAGCCGGCGAGGGCGGCCGCTGCCATGACGGCGGCGAGCGCCGCGGGCCGCACGCGGGCGCGCATCGCGATCACGACTTCGCTCCCGCGACGGCCGATGCGGGTTTGGCCGCCGGCGTCGATACGACGACCGGATCGCCATTCGCGAGCGCGTCGCTCGGGTTCGCGACGAGGCGGTCGTTCGGCGTGAGCGGCCCGTCGACTTCGAGCGTCTGCCCGATCGTGCGCACGACCGTCACCGGTTTCAGGCGGACCTGGCCGTTCGCGTCGACGGTCGCGACCGTCGGGCCTTCGGCGCGGAACAGCAACGTATTGGCCGGGATCTGCAGGCGGCCGACCGGTGTCATCGGCAGCGTTGCCTGCACGTACGCACCGGGCAGCAGCCGTGCATCCGGGTTCGGCAGCGTGATCTCGATCTGCAGCGAACGCGTCGCGACATCGATCGACCCGGACGTGCGCGTGATCGTGCCGTCGAAGGTCCGGCCCGGCAGCTCGGCCTGCGCGACGCTCACGTGCTGGCCGACCTTCACCTGCTGCGCGTACGCCTGCGGCACCTGAACGTAGAGGCGCAACCGGTCGGCCTGCACGACCGTGAACAGCGAGCGGCCCGCGTTGCCGGAGCTGACGAGATCGCCGACGTCGACGTTGCGCTGCGTGACGATCCCGTCGATCGGCGCGACGATTCGCTGGAAACCCTTCAGTTCGGTGAGCCGGCGCATGTTCGCATCGGCCGCGGCGAGGTTCGCGGTGCCCTGGTTGAATGCGCCCTGGCGGTCGTCGAGTTCCTGCTGCGACACCGCATCGCGCTGGCGCAACTGCTGCGCGCGGTCGAACGACGTCTTCGCGAGCGTGAGCGCTGCCTGCGCCTGCTGGCGCTGCGCGGTGGCCTGCGCGAGCTCCTGGTTCAGTTCGGGCGTGTCGAGTTCGGCGAGCACTTGCCCCTGTTTCACGTGCGCGCCGATATCGGCCTGCCAGCGCAGCACATAGCCGCTCGCGCGTGCATAGATCGGCGCCTCGACGAAGCCGCGCAGCGTGCCGGGCAGCGTCAGCTTGCCGCCGCTGGCCGCGTCGGCCGGGCGCACGACGTTCACGTACTGGCGCGTGTTCTGCTCGGCGATCGCGTCGAGCCGGTTGCGGTTCAGCACGTTGACGACGATCGTGCGCGCGGCGCCGGCGGCCAGCAGCACGCCGATCACGATCAGCACGATTCGCCCGCGCCGCGACACCGACGTGCGTGTCGGCAGGTGCATGCCGTGTTCGTCCACCTGGATGCCGACGGAGCTGTGATGTTTCTCTTCCATGAATTGACCGGGTCTATAGGCGAAAGTCAGTGTCCGGCCTGGCGCGCGCGCCGGCGGGCCAGCCGCGAATGCACGCCGCCGAACACGAGCGGCACGAACAGCAAGGTCGACACGGTTGCGAACAGCAGCCCGCCGATCACCGCGCGGCCGAGCGGCGCGTTCTGCTCGGCGCCTTCGCCGAGACCGAGCGCCATCGGCACCATGCCGATGATCATCGCGAGCGCGGTCATCAGCACCGGCCGGATTCGCGTCGCGCCGGCCTCCAGCGCGGCCGTGAGCGGCGGCGCGCCGGCCGCGAGACGCTGGCGCGCGAACGACACCACGAGAATGCTGTTCGCGGTCGCGACGCCCACCGTCATGATCGCGCCCGTCAGCGCGGGCACGCTCAGGTGCGTGCCGGTGATGAACAGCATCCACGCGATGCCGGCGAGCGCGGCGGGCATCGCGCTGATGATGATCAGCGGGTCGAGCCACGACTGGAAATTGACGACGATCAGCAGGTAGACGAGCACGATCGCCATCGCGACACCGGCGCCGAGGCCGATATACGACGTGCGCATCGTCTCGATCTGGCCGCGCATCGTCAGGTCGGTGCCGCGCGGCAGGCTCGCGCGCATGTCGGACACGATGCGGTCGATCTCGCCCGCGACCGAGCCGAGGTCGCGGCCCTCGACGCTCACGTACAGGTCGATCGCCGGGCGGATGTTGTAGTGCGTGATCACGGCCGGGTTGGCGGCGGTGCGCACCTGCACGAGGTTGCCGAGCAGTTGCAGCGGCATGCCCGTGCGGCCGCTCGCCGAGATCGGCGTGCCGAGCAGGTCGTCGACCGACGAGATGTCGTATTGCGGGGTCTGGATCTGCAGCGGGTACTGGACGCCCGTTTTCGGGTTGATCCAGAACGACGGCGTCGTCTGCGAACTGCCGGACAGCGAGATCAGCATGTTCTGCGCGACGTTCTGCGCGGAGAGGTTGAGCTGCTGCATGCGCGTACGATCCATGTCGGCCAGCAGGGTCGGCTCGTCGTTGCGTTGCAGCACATGCACGTCGACGGCGCCGGGGATTTGCCTGATCTTTTTCATCAGGTTGCTCGCGATAGTCATGTTACTCGCGAGATCGTTGCCGAGCACCTGCACGTCGATTGCGGCCGGCTGACCGAAGTTGAGGATCTGCGTGATGATGTCCGACGGCTGGAAGAAGAATTCGACGCCGGGGAAGCGTTCGGGCAGCAGCCTGCGCAGCGTCTGCACGTAATCCCGGGTTGCGCGGTGGCCGGGCTTCAGCGCGATCAGCAGCTCGCCGTCAAGCGTGCCGATGGTGCCGGCATTGCTGTACGACAGGTTGATGCCGCTGACGGGCAGGCCGAGGTTGTCGACGATCGCGCCGAGCTCGTCGGGCGGCACGACTTCGCGGATCACGCGCTCGACCCGGTCGGCGAGGCGCGCGGTTTCCTCGATCCGGTAGCCGGTCGGCGCGCGCATATGCAGCCGGATGTTGCCCGAATCGGCGTTCGGGAAGAAGTCGCGGCCGAGCGCGAACACGAGGCCCGTCGACAGCACGCAGAAGCCGAGGAAGCACATCGCGTAGAAGCGGCGGCGCACGAGCAGCATGCTCAGCAGCACGATGTACCACGCGCGCAGCCGCTCGAACGCGTTGTTGAACGCATGATGAAGGCGCGCGAAACGCGACGTCGCATGATCGGGGCCGGTGCTCGCCTGCTGCGGGCGGAACAGCAGCATCGCGAGCGTCGGCACGAGCGTGCGCGACAGCACGTACGACGCGAGCATCGCGAACACGACCGCTTCCGCGAGCGGCACGAACAGGTAGCGCGCGACGCCGGTCAGGAAGAACATCGGCACGAACACGATGCAGATGCACAGCGTCGACACGAACGCGGGCACCGCGATCTCGCCGGCGCCTTCGAGGATCGCCTCGTGCAGGTCCGTGCTGAACGACGACCCCCGCGCTCCCTCCGGTCGCTGCCCCCCGAGGGGGCCGCTCGGCACGCTTGGGGCGGCCCGGCGCGTGCCGAGATGCAGGTGCCGTTCGATGTTCTCGATCGTGACGGTCGCGTCGTCCACCAGGATCCCGACCGCGAGCGCGAGCCCGCCGAGCGTCATGATGTTGATGGTCTCGCCGAGCGCCGACAGCGCGATCAGCGACGTGAAGATCGACAGCGGAATCGAGATCGCGATGATCAGCGTGCTGCGCCAGTTGCCGAGGAACAGCAGGATCATCATCGCGGTCAGCACGGCCGCGATCAGCGCTTCGTGGATCACACCCTGCACGGCCGCGTTGACGAACACCGACTGGTCGAACAGCGGCGTGATCGTGAGCCCTTCGGGGAGCGTCGGGAGCACCTTCGGCAGCAGCGCCTTCAGGTCCGACACGACCTTGAGCGTCGACGCGTCGCCGCTTTTCAGGATCGACACGAGCACGCCGCGCTGGCCGTTCTGGCGCACGACGTTAGTCTGCGGCGCGAAGCCGTCGCGCACGGACGCGACCTCGCGCAGGTAGGTCGTCGCGCCGCTGACGGTCTGGATCGGCAGGTTGTTGATGTCGGCGACCGTATCGGCCGACGCGTTCGTGTCGATCCGGTATTCGGTCTGGCCCATCTTCGCGGTGCCGGTCGGCAGCACGAGGTTCTGTGCGTTGACCGCGTTGACGATGTCGGCCGGCGTGAGGCCCTTCGCGAGCAGCGCCTGCGGATCGAGATCGATCGCGACCACGCGCGTGCGGCCGCCGTACGGGAACGGCACCTGGGCACCGGGAATCGTGATCAGTTGCGGGCGCAGGAAGTTCAGCGCGATGTCGGCGAGCGACTGTTCGCTGAGCGTCGTGCTCGACAGCCCGAGCTGGATCACCGGGATGCTCGACGCGGAATAGGTGATCACGAGCGGCGGCGTCGCGCCCTGCGGCATCTGCCGCACGATCGCCTGCGCGGACGAGACCGTCTGCGCGATCGCCGTCTGCACGTTCGCGCCGGGCTGCAGGAACACCTTCACGACCGCGATGCCGGGCAGCGACGTCGACTCGACATGCTGGATGTTGTTGACGGTCGTCGTCAGGATCCGTTCATGCACGGCCGTGATGCGGTTCGTCATCTCCGTCGCGGAGAAGCCGCTGTAATTCCAGATCACGCTGATCACGGGGATGTTGATCGCGGGCAGCACGTCGACCGGCGTGCGCATCAGCGCAAGCGGCGTGGCCAGCACGATCATGATGGCCATCACGATGAACGTGTAGGGGCGCCTGAGCGCGAGATTGACGATCCACATGGAGGCAGCGGGACAGGCGGTGATCAGGCGTCGGTGACGGGAACCCGAATGATAGGCGTCGGCGTGGAACGGGTTACTGTCGCGAAACTGGCGGAATTGTCAGGTTGGGCGCGCGGTCGCCGCGGGCCGATTCCGCAGACGAAATGCGCGCACATGCCGCGACTGACGAACCGACGCGGCACCGGTTTCGCTCATCGCGCCGCGCTCAGATCTGCTCCATCCCGAAGCGCGCGAGCGCGCCCAGATCGACGACCTCGATCTGGTTGTACGCGAGCCGTAGCGCGCCGAGCTTCTCGAGCTGCTGCAGCGCCTGGTTGATCCGCTGCCGCGACACGCCGACGAGCATCCCCAGTTCCTCCTGCGAAATCGACAGCGACGGGCCGGTGTCCGGGTACAGGTCCGGGTTGAAGAGCTGCGCGAGCGCCTGCGCGACGCGCGCATCGACGTCGAGCAGCCGGCTGTTCTGGATCGACGCGATGAATTCGCCCATCCGGTTGTTCAATTGGTGGATCACGAAGCGCGTGAACGGCAGGCTCGTGTCGAGCAGCGCATGGAACGTATCGACCGGCACGAACAGCACGGTCGAGCGCTGGATCGCGACGACCTCGTACTTGCGCAGTTCGCGCTTGATCACGCTGCCTTCGCCGAACCAGCCGCCCGACGGCACGCCGGAAAACGTGCAGCCGCGCCCCGACGCGTTGAAGATCGCGAGCTTCAGCAGCCCGCGATGCACGCCGATCCAGTATTCGGACGGCGCGAGCCGGTGCGCGATCACGTCGCCGGCCTCGCGCTGCTCGACATGCGACTGCGCGAGCACCAGCGCCTGGTGCTCGGGCGCGAGCGTGCGGAACCACGCGCACTGGCCGAACAGCGTCGACAGCGCCGGCAGCGGGCCCGGTTCGGGAAGCGCGTCGGCCGGGCGGGCGGCCGCGTCGGGCGGCGCAACGTGGTGGTCGTGCATGGGTGCGGGTTTGCGAGGTTAGGGATAACGCGCAGCGCTCGAAAGGCACTCTGTCGTTTCGATGACAGACGGCTCACAATAACGCCCGTTAGGCTGTCGGCAATTGAACCACATCAAAACGATCCGGGGTGCATGCACCCCGGTCGACAGAACACGGGAGACAGGATCATGACGCAGATGTTCGAGGCCGGGCTCGGCCGCCGCGATGCCAACTACGTACCGCTCACCCCGATCGACTTCCTGGTCCGGACGGCGGAAGTCTACGGCGAGCGCCTCGCGATCGTGCACGGCGACGTGCGGCGCACGTGGGGCGAGACCCATACGCGCGCGAAGCAGTTGGCGAGTGCGCTCGCGCAGGCCGGCGTCGGGCGCGGCGACACCGTCGCGGCGCTGCTGCCGAACATCCCGGCGATGGTCGAGGCGCACTTCGGCGTGCCGATGGCCGGCGCGGTGCTGAACACGATCAACACGCGGCTCGACGTGCCGTCGGTGATCTTCATGCTGCGTCACGGCGAGGCGAAGGTGCTGATCGTCGACACCGAATACGCGGAGCTCGCGCATCGCGCGGCGCTCGACGTGCCGGGCCTGAAGATCGTCTGCGTCGCCGATGCGATGCCGGCCGATCCCGAGCGTTTCGCGGGCGCGATCGACTATGAAGCGTTCGTCGCGAGCGGCGACGCCGACTACGCATGGACACAGCCCGCCGACGAATGGGACGCGATCGCGCTGAACTACACGTCCGGCACGACCGGCGACCCGAAGGGCGTGGTCTACCACCATCGCGGCGCGTATCTGGCGGCGATCAGCAACATCCTCGAATGGGACATGCCGAAGCACGCGGTGTATCTGTGGACGCTGCCGATGTTCCACTGCAACGGCTGGTGCTTTCCGTGGGCCGTCGCGGCGCGCGCGGGCGTGAACGTCTGCCTGCGCAAGTTCGACGCGAAGACCGTGTTCGACCTGATTCGCCGCGAACGCATCACGCACTATTGCGGCGCGCCGATCGTGCAGAGCGCGATCGCGAACGCGCCGGCCGAATTCCGCGAAGGCATCGACCACACGGTGCACGCGATGGTCGCGGGCGCGGCGCCCGCGCCGGCGGTGATCGCGAAGATGAAGGAGATCGGTTTCGACCTGCTGCACGTGTACGGGCTGACCGAGGTCTACGGCCCGGCGACCGTGTGCGCGAAGCAGGCGCACTGGGAAGCGCTGCCGGATGAAGAGCGCGCGCGGCTCAATGCGCGGCAAGGCGTGCGCTACCACCTCGAAGCGGGCGCGACGGTGCTCGATCCCGACACGATGGCGCCGGTGCCGGCCGACGGCGAGACGCTCGGCGAGATCATGTTCCGCGGCAACATCTGCATGAAGGGCTATCTGAAGAACCCGCACGCGACCGACGAGGCGTTCCACGGCGGCTGGTTCCATACCGGCGATCTCGGCGTGCTGACGCCGGACGGCTATATCCGCATCAAGGATCGCCGCAAGGACATCATCATCTCGGGCGGCGAGAACATCTCGAGCATCGAGGTCGAGGACGCGCTGTACCGGCATCCGGCCGTCGCCGTTGCGGCCGTCGTCGCAATGCCCGATCCGAAATGGGGCGAGGTGCCGTGCGCGTTCGTCGAGCTGCGCGAAGGCGCATGCGCGACCGAGGAGGAGATCGTCGCGCACTGCCGGCAACTGCTCGCGGGCTTCAAGGTGCCGAAGGCCGTGCGTTTCGGCGAACTGCCGAAGACGTCGACCGGCAAGATCCAGAAGTTCCAGCTGCGCAATGCGGTCGGCTCGGACAAGGCGATCGACCTGGCGGGCGACAAGAAGTAGGCGGCGAGCGGCCGCCGGCCGCCGCCGGTCGACGCTCATGCGTCGCGTTCGAGCCGGAACACGCTGACGGCTTCCGACAGTTGCGCGGCCTGGTCGCGCAGTGCGACGGCCGCGCGTTCGGCGTCCGAGATCAGCGTCGCGTTCTGCTGCGTGGTCTCCCCGATCTGCGTGACGGCCTGGTTCACCTGCTCGATACCGGTCGATTGCTCTCGCGACGCGGCGCTGATCTCGCCGATCAGCGTGCTGACCTGATCGACGCGCGCGACGATGTCGCGCATCGTGCCGCGCGCCGCGTCCGCGATACGGTAACCCTGTTCGACGGTCGTCGACGATTCGGCGCTCAGCGCGTCGATTTCCTTGACTGCGGCCGCGCTGCGCTGGGCGAGCGCGCGCACTTCGGCCGCGACCACCGCGAAGCCCTTGCCGTGCTCGCCTGCGCGCGCGGCCTCGACGGCTGCGTTCAGCGCCAGGATGTTGGTCTGGAACGCGATGCCTTCGATCGCGCCCGTGATTTCGGCGATCCGGCGCGTTGCGCGGCCGATTTCGTCCATCGTCGCGACCACGCGCTGCACGGCCTCGTCGCCGTCGGTCGCGGCGGCCGAAGCGTTCGCGACCAGCGCGTTCGCTTGCGCCGCGTGCTCGGCGTTTTGCTGCACGGCGGCCGTGATCTGCTCCATGCTGGCCGCCGTCTGTTCGACGCTGCTCGCCTGCGTCGCGATCCGTGCGGCGATGTCGCCGCTGCCGGCCGCGATGCCGACCATGCCGCGCGCGATGTCGGCCGAGCCGCTGCGCACCTGCGCGACGATCCGCGCCAGGCCGTCGCCGATCCCGTCGACCGCCTGTACGAGCCGGCCGATCTCGTCGTTGCGCGTGGCGCCGCGTGCCGTCTCGCCGTCGCGGATCCGCACGCTGAGGTCGCCCGCCGCGTAGCGTTCGGACGCGCGTGCCGCCGCATCGAGCGGCCGGCTCACGACGCGCCTCACGACGACGACGAACAGCGCCGCGAACGCCGCGACGAGCACGGCTGCGATCATCAGGAAGCGGTCGCGGAGGGTGCGCATGCCGGCGAGCAGTTCGTCGTCGATCGCGATGCCGCCGACCAGCCATTGCCACTGCGGAACCGTCGTGAACGACACGAATTTCGCGGTTGGCCGGCTGTCGTGCGCGGCCGGGTCGGCCGACGTATACGCGAGCCGGCCGTGGCCGGCCGCGAGCATCTGCGTGTACGGCGCGCGCGCGTCGTCGGCGCGCTGGCCGGCTGCATCGGGATGAACGACGAAGGTGCCGCGCGATGCGCCCGGCGCGGCGTCGAGCACGAAGTAGTAGCCGTTATCGCCGACCTTCAACGCACGGATGCCGTCCTGGACGACTTGCAGCTCCGCGCCGACGTCGAGACCGACGAACAGCGCGCCGATCACGCGGCCGGTTGCGTCGGTGACCGGCTTGTACTGCGTGATGTACTGCCGGCCGAACAGTTTGGCGAGGCCCGTGTAGCTGCGCCCGGCGGCGAGCGGCGCATACGCGGGGCTCGCGCGATCGAGGCGCGTGCCGACCGCGCGTGCCCCGTCCTGTTTCTTCAGCGACGTCGTGATGCGCACGAAATCGTCGCCGTCGCGCGCGAAGATCGTCGCGATCGCGCCGCTTTTCTTCAGGAACTGGTCCGGAATCGAGTAATCGAGGTCGAGCGGCTGGCCGCCCGCGGACAGCGTGGGCGCGGCGACGCCGCCGATGTCGACGGTGCGCGCCGGGTCGAGCGAGAAATCGGCCGGCAGGAAACTCGCGAACAGCGACATCGCGCGACTGGCTTCGGCCGACAGCGCCTTGTCGAACATCTCGACCATCGCACGGATCGACTGCTCCTTGTCGGCGATTCGCGCGTGCGCCTCGTCCGCGAGTTGCTGGCTGGCGAAATGGGCGAGCGCCCACGCGAAAACGGTGAACAGCAGTGCGACGAGCGTGCACGCCAGCGCGGCCAGGCGCGCGCCGACGCTCACCCGGCCCAATTGGGTCAATCTCATACGGCATCCTGAGTGGGGTGGGAGAGGGGCGGAACGCACGCGTCACCGCACACTGTAAGGAGAACGGCAGCTTCGGCGGATTCTTTAGCGTTGCGAAGCCGGTGGCGGCGCGAGCAGGCGCCAGCGACGGAGGAAAGGTCGCGTCAGTACCGTCAGTACGTCACGAGCCACGCGACGGCCAGGTAGCGGCCGACCTTCGCGAGCGTGACGATCGCGAGAAAGGTCGGCAGCGGCTCGCGCAGCACGCCGGCGATCATCGTCAGCGGATCGCCGATCACCGGCGCCCAGCTCAGCAGCAGCGACCAGCGGCCGTAGCGCGCATACCAGCGCTCAGCGCGCGCGAGCGCGGACGGCTTGACCGGAAACCAGCGGCGGTCGCGGAAGTGCTCGATGCCGCGCCCGAGCGCCCAGTTGATCGCGGAGCCGGCGACGTTGCCGAGGCTCGCGACGAGCACCAGCGCCCACACGGGTTCGCGCCTGGCGAGCAGCAGGCCGGCGAGCACGGCTTCGGACTGGAGCGGCAACAGGGTCGCGGCGACCATCGACACGGCGAACAGGCCGCCGTAAGTGAGCAATTCGGACATCGCGCGATTGTACCGGTCGAGCGCCGACCGCTCTGGGTCACACGGTTAGCGGCTCAACGGTTCAGCGGCTCACTGGGCCAGCGGTTCACTGGGGCAGGCGGCATCGGCGGTCCCGAACACCAGATGCGAGATTACCGACTTGTCGCCCGGTTCGTTGTTGAGCGTGCTTGCGAGCAGTTCTCCGGCGAGCTGCTGCGGCGAAAACACTGTGTCGGGTTTCGGCAGCCGCAGCCGTTCGAGGTTGCGCTGCTCGCTCAGTTCCAGCCGACCATGATCGCGCCCATCCCGACGAGCAGCCCGCCCGTCACGCGGTTCATCGCGCGCATCCGCGCCGGCCGCCGCAACGCGCGGCTCAGCCGGTGCGAGAACAGCGCCATCGACGCGACGCCACCCGCGAACAGCAGCGCGAACGTTGCGGCGAGCAGCAGGTATTGAAGGTTCAGGCTCCAGTCGGCGTTCGGGCTGATGAACTGCGGAAAGAACGACGGAAAGAACAGCAGCGTCTTCGGATTCAGGCCCGACGTCGCGACGCCGCGCCAGAACAGCGCGCGTCCGGTGTCGGTGTCCTGCGGGACGATCGCGGCTCCGGCTCCAGCTCCAGCCCTGGCTGCGGCTTCCGCCGATGCGGCGGACGCGTTGACCGGCGAGCGGCCGAGCCATTGCTTGCCGCCGAGCCACACGAGATATGCGGCGCCAGCCCAGCGCAGCACGGTGAGCGCGTGCTCGTCGATATGAACCAGCGAATTCAGGCACAGCGCGGTCAACGCGAGTTGCAGCAGCACGGCGAGCGTGCCGCCCCACACGCACGGCAGCGCGCGGCGCCAGCCGGCGCGCAGCGCCTGGTTCATCGTGAGCAGGTTGACGGGGCCGGGCGCGTAGATGAGGACGACGGAAGCAGCGAGGAACGACAGATAAAGCCTGAACGACATGACGGGAAGTGCGAGAACGGGATGCAGGCACCGGCTCCGCACGCGGTCGGATAGGCGTGCGGGCGGCGGGGAATCGCATGCCTGCTTGTCCGGCACCGCAACTCGTGATTGCGGCCGTGCGTCCCGGTGCGAAGGGGTTGTCGCGGGGAGCGTGCCGGGCAACAGGCATGGAGATAATGTATCAAGCGAGCCGGTTAAAAGGCTTCCTGTTTTCCGGCGAAACGGGTCTGAAACCGGAATCCTGTTCAGATAGAATGGCGATTTTCAGTAGAAGATTCTTCTCGTCATGGCCACCCGCGAACGCACGCCGAAAACACTCGACAATCAGGACCGCAAAATCCTTGGTGCATTGCAGAAAAATGCGCGGCTGTCGAACGCCGAATTGGCCGAACAGATCGGCATGTCGACGACCGCGTGCTGGAACCGCACGCGGCAGCTCGAAGCCGACGGCTACATCGACGGTTACGTCGCGCTCGTCAACCAGCGCATGCTCGGCTACGCGGACATCGTGATCCTCGAAGTCACGCTCGATCGCCACGAAGACGACGCGCTCGCGCGTTTCGGCGCGGAGCTGGCCGCGTTGCCGGAAGTGCTCGAGGCGTATCTGGTGTCGGGTGAATACGATTACTGGATCAAGGTCGCCGTGGACGGCACGGCCGGCTACGAGCGGTTCCTGCGCGAAAAGCTGTACAAGATCTCGAGCATCCGGCACAGCCGCTCGATGTTCGCGCTGCGCTGCATGAAGGATGTGCCTTCGATCCAGGTGTGAGGGGGCGGAGAAGGGGGCGCGGCCGTCGTTGAAACGACGGCGCATGCAACTGCGCGATGGCGCGGAGCAAGCCGGCGATCGGCCGCCACGGAGGGCGTTCGGCGTGGAACCGCACGCGGGCAGACAAAACGGATGAATCTTCCGTCCGCAACGATCAGGCGCAATCGCGCGCCGACGGGATAACGGTAGCCCGTCCGGGCAACCGGCAGACAAAACCGCACCGATACCGATCGGTGCCGGACCTCAAACCGACCTCAACGCTCCCGAGTGGTGAGCGCATTCGACCCGGGGCAAGCCCGGCCTGTTTCCGCGTGGCCTGCCAGATATTCCGGTGCCGGACGCAGCGACCTCGCGGCGCGCGTCCGCACAAGCGGATCCGGCAGGTCATCGCGCCGGCTGGCGGCTGATCGTTCCGTTCAGCGCGGGAGGCGCGCGTGCGCTTCGGCGATGACTTCGCAGTTCTCGAGGTGGAGCTGCCAGGCTTCTGCAAGCAGCTCGCCAACACGTGCGAGCCAGCCAGTGGATTGGGTGGAACGATCGGAGACATTAGACGTTTGCATGACGAAGCCCCATATAAGGGGGCGAGTTAGGGATAACCCTAATCATAACGAAATGTCACCGCCTTGTGAAATGCGATTTCGTTATATGAGAATTACTGACAATTCATGTTGCTGCTGCGCAACATGAATTGGGCGATCCACCAGGTCGCGGACAGGCGCGACAAGGCCGTTGCAAGCACACGGCCTTCAAGGAGAAAGAGAGGATTAATCGCGCGACGCGGAAGAAGGCGGCGCTGCGGCGATTACCGGCCGATCCACCCGAACCGCCACGACAGCCGCCGCGTCGCGGCGAGCAGCGTCTGAGCGAGGTCGCTGTCCGGCCCGCGCGGGAAGCCGCGCGACGAGCCGATGATCGCGATCACGAGCCGGATGCTGCCGGTGTGGTCGAACACGGGCGCGGCGATCGTCCCGATGCCGGGCACCGGCGCGTCGAACGCGAAATCGAGCGCGTCCGCGCGGATCGCCGCGAGCCGCGCACGGAATGCATCGTCGGCCTGCGCGGGGCCGCTGCCGGCGAGGCGTACGGGCTCGTTGGCGAGCAGGTCGGCCAGCACGTCGTCGGACATGCCGGCCGAGAAGATCCGGCCGATCGCCGTATTGACGAGCGACATCACGGTGCCGACCTGCAGGCTCACGTGCTGCGGCCGCGCCGATTCCTCGAGGCGGATCACGGTCGGGCCGAGCGGGCCGAGCGTCGCGGCGGCCACGCTCATGTCGGTCGCGGCGGCCAGCGCGACGATCTCGGCTTCTGCGTCGCGCGTCGGCGACACGCGCTGCATCGCGATCAGGCCGAGCGCCTGCCCGAGCGGGCCGCCGTCGAAGCAGCCGGCGTCGTCGCGGCTCAGCAGGCCGATCTTCTGCAGGCTGACGAGATGCGGAAACGCCTTCGCCGCCGGCATGCCGGCCGCCGCCGCGAGATCGCGCAGCGGCAGCGCACGGCCCGCCGATACCAGCGCAAGCAGCAGCTCGCCGGTGCTGTCGAGCGCGTTGATTCCGCGCTGCGCTTTCGCGTCGTCGGCCAGCGCGGGCGGCACGCGCGGTGCGCCCGCCGAGGGGGCGGGCGGCGGTTCCGCACGTTCCGCGCCCAGCGATGCGGTGGCCTGCCGCGCCGCATCGCGCAACGCGGTCGCGATCGGGCCATCCCAGCCGACATCGATCGACCCGCTCGAACCGATCACAGTCAAAGCGAGCTGCAGGCGCCCGTGCGCGTCGAATACCGGCACGCACATCGCGCTGACACCGGGGCTCGGCCGGTCGACGCTGCGTTCGATGCCGCGTGCGCGGATCGCGTCGAGTTCGGCCAGTTGCGCTCCGGCATCCTGCGCGGGTTGCGTGCTTTCGGCGCCCGCGAGCGTATCGCCCGCGCCGGCCTGGCTGGCCGCCATCGCATCGAGTTGCGCAGGATCGCCGAACGCGCGGAACACGCGGCCGGTCGCCGTCGTGTCGAGCGACATCACCGAGCCGACGTGCAGGTTCACGTGCAGCGGATAGCCGCCGTGCTCGATGCGCACGATCGTCGGGCCGAGCACGCCCGGCACCGACAGCGCGACGCTCAAGCCCACCGCTTCCGCGAGCCGTGCCGCGTGCGGCAGCGCCGCGCGGTAGGCAGGCTGGCTCTCGATCGACATCAGCCCCAGCCGCAACGACAACGGGCCCGGCTCGTAATTGCCGGTGATCGCGTCGCGCTTCACGAGCGCGAGCCGCATCAGGCTGACGAGATAGGTATGCGCCTGCGCGGTCGACAGGTCGGCTGCCGCTGCCAGCTCCGACAGGCCGAGCGGCTTGCGCCGGCGCGCGAGCGCGTCGAGCAGCCGGCCGCCGACCTCGACACTCTGGATCCCGCGCTGCGCCTTGGGCGGCGCGTCGTCCGCGCTGACTTCGTGGTTCTGCACGCGATGATTCTTCCATTGACGAAACCCCGCATGGTATCCGACGCCATTTATCGCGCCAGTCCGCAGGTTTACCCGTATTAGACAATAGCAAGTAGATTTGTCATTGACAAATAATCGATGAGAGAAGATGATCCGTTCACACCCCTCAACACATGGCTCGCAGCCACGGAACGCAACATGGCCAAAGCATTCGCCTCCCAAGCCGATCTGGAAGAGAAGAAAGTCACGTGGACGAAGCTGTCCGAGAACGCGTACGCGTACACCGCCGAGGGCGACCCGAACTCGGGCGTGATCATCGGCGACGACAGCGTGCTGATCGTCGACACGACCGCGACGCCCGCGATGGCGCAGGACCTGATCGCGAAGATCCGCAGCGTGACCGACAAGCCGATCAAGCACGTGGTGCTGTCGCATTACCACGCGGTGCGCGTGCTCGGTGCGTCCGCGTATTTCGCCGAAGGTGCGCAGCACGTGATCGCGAGCCGCGGCACCTACGAGATGATCGTCGAGCGCGGCGAGGCCGACATGAAGTCGGAGATCGAGCGTTTCCCGCGCCTGTTCGCCGGCGTCGAGACGGTGCCCGGCCTGACCTGGCCGACGCTCGTGTTCGAGCGCGAGATCACGCTGTTCCTCGGCAAGCTCGAAGTGAAGATCATGCATGTCGGCTCGGGCCACACGAAGGGCGACACGATCGTCTGGCTGCCGTCGCAGAAGGTGCTGTTCTCGGGCGACCTCGTCGAATACGACGCCGCGTGCTACTGCGGCGACGCGCAGCTCGAGCAGTGGCCGGCCACGCTCGAGGCGCTGCGCGCGCTCGGCGCCGAGAAGCTCGTGCCGGGCCGCGGCCCCGCGCTGCTGAATCCGGCCGACGTGAACAAGGGCCTCGACTACACGAAGGATTTCGTCACGACGCTGCTCGCGCAGGGCCGCAAGGCCGTGGAACGCAATCTCGACCTGAAGGCGTCGATGGCGCTCACGCGCGAAGCGATGGATCCGAAGTTCGGCCACGTGTTCATCTACGAGCACTGTTTGCCGTTCGACGTGTCGCGCGCGTTCGACGAGGCGAGCGGCATCAAGCATCCGCGCATCTGGACCGCGCAGCGCGACAAGGAAATGTGGGCCGCGCTGCAGGACTGAGCGGCACACGGCGGCGGAGCGTTCGTCTGAACGCGTCGCCGTTTCGCTGAGGGCGGCGGTTTCCGCCGCCGTATCCGGTCTCACAAGAAAGCAGGGCGCATGCACGCCCTCGGAGACTGCTGCGCGCTCGAATCGCGCGGCCCGTTTGGAGAGAGACATGCCCCAATCGCTTCCCGCCGAAGCGACGCTCGCGCACACGAGCGCTTCGGTATCCTCATCGACGTCGGAATCCGGCGACGCGCGGCTGTTCCGCAAGATCGCGTGGCGGATCGTCCCGTTCCTGTTCCTCTGCTACGTCGTGTCGTTCCTCGACCGCATCAACATCGGCTTCGCGCAGTTGCAGATGAAGCACGATCTCGGCTTCAGCGATGCGATGTACGGCCTCGGCGCCGCGGTGTTCTACGTCGGCTACGTGTTCTGCGAAGTGCCGAGCAACCTGCTGCTCGCGCGTTTCGGCGCGCGCCGCACGTTCACGCGGATCATGCTGCTGTGGGGCATCGCGTCGACCGGGATGATGTTCGTGTCGCAGCCGTCGCATTTCTACGTGCTGCGCTTCCTGCTCGGCGTGTTCGAAGCCGGTTTCTTCCCCGGCATCGTGCTGTACCTGACCTGGTGGTTCCCCGCGAACCGGCGCGCGGCCGCGATCTCGGTGTTCTTCGCGGGCGTCGCGGTGGCCGGCGTGCTCGGCGGCCTGATGTCGGGCTGGATCATGCGCGACATGAGCGGCGTGCTCGGGCTGCACGGCTGGCAATGGATGTTCGCGATCGAAGGCGCACCGGCGATCCTGCTCGCGTTCGCCGCGTTCACGTTCCTCGTCGACCGGCCGCAGGACGCCGCATGGCTCACGACCGATGAAAAGGCGCGCGTCGCCGCGCTGTGCGCGGACGGCCGCGGGCACGGCGGCGCGCACGACGGGCGCAGCCTGGCGGCCGCGCTCGCGAACCCGCGCGTGTACCTGTTCGCGTTCATCTATTTCTCGCTGACCTGCGCATCGCTGACGCTCAATTTCTGGATGCCGCTGATGATCCGCGACTTCGGCGTGACCGACGTCGTTGCCGTGAGCCTCTACACGGTCGTGCCGAATGCGGTCGGTGCGGTCGGGCTGATCCTGATCGCGCGCCGCTCGGATCGCACCAGCGAGCGCCGCAGGCACTTCGCGTGCTGCACGATCGGCGGCGGGCTCGCGCTCGCGGCGCTGACGCTGCACCTGCACAGCTTCGCGGCGATGCTCGCGTGCCTGTCGATCGCGGCGACGCTGATCTTCGCCGCGCTGCCGATCTTCTGGGCCGTGCCGACCCGCTACCTGTCGGGCAACGCGGCCGCGGCCGGGATCGCGCTGATCAGCAGCATCGGGATCACGAGCGGCATCGTCAGCCCGTGGGTGATCGGGATCATTCGCACGCGCACGGGCAGCATGGATCTTGCCGTGTACCTGCTGGCCGCGCTGCTGGTCGCCAGCGGCGTCGCGCTGATGCTCGGCGTGAAGGGCGGCGACGCGCTCGTACGAACGGAAGCGCAACATTGATCGCGAGGTCGGGCAATCGCGCGGCTGGTGTTGTCGCCGTCCGGTTCGACGCGGGTGGCTCGTACCGCTTCGATTACGCCCGATACACCTCGATCCGGTTGCGGCCGCGATCCTTCGCGAGATAGAGCGCCTTGTCGGCGCGCGACAGCGACTGGTACGCGCCGACATCCGACTCGCGCATCGCGTCGATGCCGATGCTGACGGTCAACTCGACCTGCTGATCCTCATGCATGAGTCGCGCCAGCATCGCGCGTTGCTGCAGGCGCCGCGCAAACGAAATTGCCGTATCGAGGTCCGATCCCGGCAGCACGATCGCGAATTCCTCGCCGCCGATCCGGCCGACGATGCCGTCCGTCCCGGTTTCCGCGAGCAGCAGCCGCGCGAAATGCCGGAGTGCGCGGTCGCCGAGCGGATGGCCCCAGCGGTCGTTCAGCGCCTTGAAGTGATCGAGATCGAGCATCAGCACCGCGGCGGCCCGGCCGGTCGCGCGCACGCCGCGCAGCGCGGCTTCGCTTTGTCGCATGAACGCGTGGCGGTTCGACAGTTGCGTCAGGTGGTCGGTCGTCGCCATCCGCTGCAGTTCGGCCTCGATGCGTTTGCGGTCGGTCGCGTCGGTGATGAAGCCGTGCCACACGGTGCCGCCGTCGGCCATGCGTTGCGGGCGCGCATCGCCTTCGCGCCATCGCAGGCCCTGGCCGGGCAGCAGCACGCGATATTCGAGGCGCCACGGCGTCAGTCGCGCGGAAGACTCATGCAGCGATTGCCGATAAGCGATCAGGTCGGCCGGATGGATCCGCGTCTCGACCGCCTCCGCGTTGCGGGCGATCTGCTCCGGTGTCAGTTCGTAGATGTCGCGGATACCCGCACTCGCATAGGTAAAGGTGCGGCGCCCGTCGGCCGCCTGCCGTAGCTGGAACACGAGCCCGGGAACCTGGTCGGTGAGATCCGTGACGAGCGCGGCCGAGTCGCGCAGCCGCGCGGCAAGCTCGCGCAGCGCCGTGATGTCGGTTGTCGTGCCGACCATGCGCAGCGCGCGGCCGTTGCCGTCGCGGCTGATCACCTTGCCGCGGCTGCGGATCCACTTGTACGTGCCGTCCTTGCAGCGGATGCGGTGCTCGACCTCGTAGCTGTCGGTCCGGCGCTCGAAGTGCGCGAGCATGGCCGCCTTCACGTCGTCGACATCGTCCGGATGCAGCCGTTCGTACGCATCCTCGATCCGGCAGCTCAGCTCGTGCGGCGCGTAGCCGAGCATCGCCTTCCAGGCCGGCGAGTAATGGATCTCGCCGGTTTCCACGTTGCGATCCCACACGCCGGTGCCGCTTTCGGTCAGCGCGAGCGTCGTCAGCGTGCTGTGTTCTTCTACGATGGTGAGCCGTTCGCGCAACGCGGCTTCCGCAATCGCGCGGGCGAGCGCGCGTTCGGCCAGCGCAGCGAGGTCGCGCAGCAGCGCGCATTGCGTCGCGTCGAGCGTCAGGGCAACAGGGTTGACGATGCACAGCGTGCCGAGCGCAGCGCCGTCGGGCGCGACCAGTTCGCAAGCCGCGACGACCTGCGGCGCGTGAGGTGGACTGTCGTCGGATTGCAGGTTGCCGTTCGCGCCGAGAAGGACGAATCGTCTGTCGGCAGACGGATCTCGTTCAGCCGGTAGCGGGAATAAATCGGCGGGGAGCGGGGCGGGCAGCGTCCCGTCGGCGGCCAGCACGTGTTGCGTGCCGGCTTCGGCGTGCGCAACGAAAGCGCCGGCCGTGCCGAAATGCGCACGCGCGACGCGGCAGACGGTCTCCAGCTCGGGCGGCGCAAGCGCCGGCTGACCGTCGGCCGAACCACGCGCGGCGGCCGGCGCGTCGCCGGCCTCGGTGATGAACATACGGAACCGCATGGTCGAATTCCGCAACGGACGATTGCCCAGGTGATCGGACGAATGCCGACCGGATGATTGCTGCTCGGAAACTGCGATCGTAGAGCTTACTGTTGCACAAATTGCGTGGCAATCGGGTTTGAATGGGATTTCAATGCGATCCATTTGCGCCTGCCGGGAAAGAATCCGGGGGTGTTTTCCCGGCGTTTTCCCGGCACGCGGGCGGCCGGACGCCGTGCATCGTCGGTGCCTTCCCGCAGACGAATGAAGCGACCGACGCTCGCCCGGAAATGTGCCGCCGAACACCGGATGACCGTCGGCCGATTCTTCGCGTGTTACTTCGTGCCGCAGCACGCCCCGATGTTCGGCAAGCTTGCCGCCTTCGATCCTCAGGAAGTCCGGCGCGATCAGCGTACCGACGCGTAGCGCGGCGCGGGCGTATCGGTCGACAGGTGCGGCGCCATCGTGCGGCGCGCGGCCTCGTAAGCGTCCCATTCGTCGGCCGCGTGCAGCGACGGAATCGTCACGAGTTCGCCGCGATCGAAGCCGACCAGCGCCGCGTCGACCATGTCGGACGCCGGCATCACGATTTCCTTCGGCAGGTGCTCGAGCGGCAGGCCGCCCGTCTGCCAGAAATCGGTGGCCGTCGCGCCGGGCAGCACGGCCTGCACCTGCACGCCCTTGTCGGCGAGTTCGTGATGCAGCGACTGGCTGAACGCGAGCACGAACGCCTTGCTGCCGCCGTACACGCCGTTCAGCGTTTCCGGCGAGATCGCGACGATCGACGAAATGTTGATTACCGCGCCGTGGCCACGGGCGACGAAGCCGGGCACGGCTGCATAGGTGAGGCGCGTGAGCGCGGTCACGTTCAGCTCGATCATCCGCGTCATCGCGTCTACGTCGCTGTCGAGCAGCGCGGCGTGCGTGCCGACCCCCGCGTTGTTCACGAGCAGCGTGATGCTCGCGTCCTGCTTCAGCTTCGTTTCGACGGCGGCGAGCGCCGCGCGGTCGTTGAGGTCCGCGTCGACGATCTCGACGCTGCGCCGCGTGTCGTTCGTGATGCGCTCGGCGAGGGCGGCCAGCCGGTCGCGGTTGCGCGCGACCAGGATCAGGTCGTAGCCGCGGCGCGCGAGCCGGTCCGCGTAGATCGCGCCGATGCCCGACGACGCGCCGGTAATGAGGGCGGTACCGCGATGTGCTTGAGTCATGATGTCGCTCCGTTTCGATGAAGGTGGCCGAATGGCGTGAATGCATTCTGGCTTCGAATCGCGGCGACACAAATGACGTAGATAGGTATGATTCAGGACATCGGGCCAAACGCACGCCCGGGACTGGAGAACACGCATGCACCGAATCGGCTTTCTGATCAGCGACGGTTTCCAGATCATGGCGCTCGCCGCGCAGTCGGTGTTCGAGTACGCGAACATGGGAGCGGGCGAGCCGTTCTACGTGATGGACAACTATTCGGTCGATGGCGGCGACGTGCGCTCGTCGCTCGGGCTGTCGGTCGCCACGCGCGCGCTGCGCGGGCGGATCGCCGTCGATACGTGGATCGTCGCGGGGGTCAACGATCCGCTCGCTGCGCCGGCGCCGGCCGGCGTGGTCGCGTTCCTGCGCCGCACGAACGTGCGCGCACGGCGGATCGCCGGCATTTGCACGGGCGCGTTCGTGCTGGCCGAGGCCGGGCTGCTTGCGCAGCGCCGCGCGACGACGCACTGGGCGTTCGGCCGCGACATGCAGCGGCACTACCCGGAGATTCGCGTCGAGGAAGACCGGATCTACATCGTCGACGGGCCGATCTGGACGTCGGCCGGGATGACGGCCGGCCTCGACCTCGCGCTCGCGATGGTGGAAAAGGATCTCGGCGCCGATGCCGCGCGCTCGGTCGCGCACAAGCTCGTGATGCACCAGCGTCGGGCCGGCGGCCAGTCGCAGCATTCGGAAATGCTGGAGCTCGCGCCGAAATCCGACCGGATCCAGAACGCGTTGAACTACGCGCGGCAGAACCTCGGCCGCGCGCTGACCGTCGAGGATCTGGCCGATGCCGTCCACCTGAGCCCGCGGCAGTTCAGCCGCGTGTTTACGCTCGAAACGGGGCAGTCGCCCGCGAAGGCGATCGAGCGGCTGCGGCTAGAGTCCGCGCGGCTGATGATCGAACAGAGCCGCCATCCGCTCGACGTGATCGCGAAGGAGAACGGTTTTCGTGATCGCCGCCATATGCGCGAGGCGTTCGTGCGCGGGTTCGGCGTGCCGCCGCAGGCGATGCGGCGCGATGCGCGCGCGGACGAGCGGGAAACAGGCTGACGCGTGGGCGCGAGCCCTTCGTCGCGGGTCGGAAAAATGGCGCAGAATCTCGTCGATATTCTTCGCGAGGAGACACGATGCACACCGCCCCGTTCAACATTGCGATTCCCGATCACGCGCTTGATGATCTGCGCCGGCGCCTGCGCGACATGCGCGCACCGATGCTGACACCCGCCGGGCCGTGGCAGCAGGGTGTCGACGGCGCGTGGCTGCGCGAACTGACCGCGTACTGGGCCGAACGCTTCGACTGGCGTGCGGTGGAGCGTGCGCTGAACCGGCTGCCGCAGTTCGTCGCAGACGCAGGCGGGCAGCGCGTGCATTTCATCCATCGACGCGGCGTCGGGCCGAGGCCTTATCCGCTCGTCGTCACGCACGGCTGGCCGGGCTCCGTATTCGAATTCGACGCGCTGATCGATCGCCTCTGCGACCCGGCGGCGTTCGGCGGCGATCCGGACGATGCGTTCGACGTCGTCGTGCCGTCACTGCCGGGCTTCCTGTTCTCGCCGGCGCCCGCGGCACCCGGCATGTCGGCATTTCAGGTCGCCGACCGCTGGGCGGCGTTGATGTCCGGTCTCGGATATCGACGCTTCGGCGCGCAAGGCGGTGATCTCGGCGCAGGCGTGTCGATTGCGCTCGGCGCGCGACACGCCGACGTGGTGGACGGCATCCATCTGAACTACCTGCCCGGCAGCTACGAGCCTCCGACCGACGCGGCTTCGCCGCTGACCGAGGACGAACAGGCCTTCGTGACGCAGCGCGGCGAGTGGGCCGCGATGGAAGGCGGATACGCGCATATGCATATGACGAAGCCGCAGACGCTGGCCGTCGCGCTCAACGATTCGCCGGCCGGGCTGGCCGCGTGGATCACCGAGAAATTCCGCACGTGGAGCGATTGCGACGGCGACGTCGCACGGCGGTTTTCGCACGACGTGCTGCTGACCGGAATCTCGCTCTACTGGTTCACCGGCTGCATCGGCTCGTCAATGCAGATGTATTGGGAAAACCGGCTGCAGCCAATGCGCTTCGCGGCCGGGCAACGCGTGGCGGTGCCCGTCGCGTTTGCGCGTTTTCCGAAGGAAATCAGCCACCCGCCGCGCAGCTGGCTCGAACGGGTGTTCGACGTCGTGCAGTGGACCGACATGCCGCGCGGCGGCCATTTTGCTGCGATGGAAGAGCCGGATCTGCTGGCCAACGATATTCGGCGATTTTTCCGGCGTTTTCGGTAATGCGCGGGTAGGCCGGGGAAGCTGGCGAAGTGCGCAGGCGGCCATCCGCGCATTAGCGAGAGCCGGCACCATGCGGATCGTGACGCGACGATGCCGCCTGTCTTACCGTGTGACGAACGGCGCAGCGTCGTCCGGCGCCGTGCGCGCATGCTTGCGCTGGCGCAGCAGCGCGACGCGGCAGTTCTCGCGCGCGGTCTCGCGGCCGTCGTCGTCGAGCAGCACGAGATCGCCGCGCATCACGTTGAGCGTGATCACGTCCTCGCCCGGCGCGCCGAGCGTTTCCGGCGTATGCACCGAGCCGGCCGGTTCGAGCACCGTCGAGCCGGCGTGCGCGACCCAGTCGTACTCCAGGTAGCGCCACGCACCCTGCAGCGTATGGACGAACACCTCGCCATCGTGGCGATGGCGCGGCAGCGTGCCGCCGGCCGGCATCTTCAGCAGCGCGGTCAGCGTGTCCTCGGCCGCATTGATGTGCAGATACTTGATCGCCAGCCCCGGCAGGTCGGCGCTCATCGGCAGCCACGGCAGCGCATCGCCGGGCAGGCACGAGATCGGCGGCAGGTCGGTGGAGAGCGGGGCGGACGGTTGCGTCATGGCGGGGCGGCGGAACGGGAATGGGGAGCCCGCATTATCGCAGAGCCGGATCGCGCAGCTGAACGGCGGTGGTTCGCGCGCGGCGCACGGCGCTGAACGCGATGCCCGCGCCGCCGTTCCCGCGCGGGGCGGGGCGGACCGTCGCGCCGGCTACGCTTTCACGTCGTGCGCGGCTTCCAGGCACGACTGGAACAGCAGCGCCGCCCGCGACGGCCGCGGCGAGCGCCGCAGCAGGCTCACGAACCGGCATCGGTAGTTGAACCGGTGCGGCGCGATCGGCTGCATCAGCCCCTTGTTTTCGAAGCTTTCCGCGTAATGGTCCGGCAGGAAGCCGAGATAACGGCCGGACAGGATCAGCGTCGCGATCGATTCCTGGTCCGACGCGGTCGCGCTGCGCGTGAGCTTCGCGCGATGGCTCAGTTCCATGTTCGGCGAATGGAAGCCGAGCCCCGCGAACGCATGGTTGCGGATCGTCGTCCACGTGAGCTTGCCGTGCGGCGCATCGTAGAGCGGATGCTGGCGGCCGCAGTACAGCAGCATCCGTTCGTCGAACAGCTCCGAATACACGAGGCTGCCCGAGTTGCGGTGCGCGGGAATGATCCCGACCTGGTAGCTGTCGTCGATGATCCCGCGCTCGACCTCGTTGATCGACGCGACATGCAGGTTCAGCGCGACGTCGGGTGCCTCGTCCGTGAACTGGCGGATCGCGTCGCCGAGCCGCGCGTTCGCGTTGGTGGCCGTCTTGTCGAACACCGCGACGTGCAGTTCTCCGCCCATCCTGTCGTGAATACCGTCTATCCTGCTGCGAAAGGCCTCCATCGACGCGAGCAGGCGCAGCGTCTCCTCGTACACCGTCTGCCCCTCGGGCGTCAGCGTGAAGCCCGCGCGACCGCGCCGGCACAGCACGAGGCCGACGCGCGTTTCCAGATCCTTCACGTGCCGGCTGATTGTCGAGATGCCGATATTCAGTTCCAGTTCGGCCGCCGCCATCCCGCCGCACTGCACGACGCCCTTGAAGACCCGCAGCAGGCGCAGATCCATGTCGCTGAGCTGCCCGAGCAGCGCGCGGCTCTTCGGTTTCTTTGCTTGCATAGTTGAGCAAGTGAACATTGATATTGCGATATTGAAGAGACTAATTGGCCTCCCGACAATGTGCAACATCATCACAAGAAGGAGGGGCGCGCCGCGCCGACCGACATGACCGACATCACCACCGCCGCGCAGCAGGACGATACGACTATCCGCACCGACGCCGCGTGGCTCGACGCGCACTGGATGCCGTTCACCGCCAACCGCCAGTTCAAGGCCGATCCGCGCATGATCGTGTCGGGCCAAGGCGCGTATTACACGGATGCCGAAGGCCGCAAGATCTTCGACGGCCTGTCGGGCCTCTGGTGCACGGGCCTCGGTCACGGCCGCACGGAAATCGTCGAAGCCGTGAGCCGCCAGGTCGCACAGCTCGACTACGCGCCGGCGTTCCAGTTCGGCCATCCGAAGTCGTTCGAGCTCGCCAACAAGATCAAGGACCTGACGCCGGCCGGTCTCGACTACGTGTTCTTCACGGGTTCGGGCTCGGAAGCGGCCGACACGTCGCTGAAGCTGGCCCGCGCGTACTGGCGCGCGAAGGGCAAGGGCACGAAGACGCGCCTGATCGGCCGCGAGAAGGGCTACCACGGCGTGAACTTCGGCGGTATCTCGGTCGGCGGGATCGGGCCGAACCGCAAGCTGTTCGGCCAGGGCCTCGACGCCGATTTCCTGCCGCACACGCAACTCGCCGAGAACAAGTTCTCGCGCGGGATGCCCGAGCACGGCGCGGAGCTGGCCGACCGCCTGCTCGACCTGATCACGCTGCACGATGCATCGAACATCGCGGCGGTGATCGTCGAGCCGTTCTCCGGTTCGGCGGGCGTGGTCGTGCCGCCGAAGGGTTATCTGAAGCGGTTGCGCGACATCTGCACCGCGCACGACATCCTGCTGATTTTCGACGAGGTCATCACGGGCTTCGGCCGTGCCGGCGCGATGACGGGCGCCGACGCGTTCGGCGTGACGCCGGACATCCTGAACTTCGCGAAGCAGGTGACGAACGGCGTGCAGCCGCTCGGCGGCGTGGTCGCGACGAAGGAAATCTACGACACGTTCATGGCGGCAGGCGGCCCCGAGTACATGCTCGAATTCCCGCACGGCTACACGTATTCGGCGCACCCGGTCGCGTGCGCGGCCGGCGTCGCGGCGCTCGACCTGCTGGTGAAGGAAGACGCGGTGGCCCGCGTGCGCGATCTCGCGCCGCATTTCGAGGCGGCCGTGCACGGGCTGAAGGGCCAGCGCCACATCGCGGACATCCGCAACTACGGCCTCGCGGCCGGCCTGACGATCGCGGCGCTGCCGGGCGAACCGGCACGGCGCCCGTACGAGATCGCGATGCGCTGTTGGGCGAAGGGCTTCTACGTGCGCTACGGCGGCGACACGATCCAGCTCGCGCCGCCATTCATCTCGGAGAAGCGCGAGATCGACAACCTGGTCAACGCGCTGTCCGACGCGCTGAACGAAGTGGACTGAGCCGCGGCCCGCCCCCAAGCGACAACCGAATTCACGAAAGAGCCAGACAGATGAAACACGACAGCAAGGTGACTTCCACCGTCGGCCACCTGATCGACGGCAAGCGCGTCGACGGCGGCAGCCGCGTCCAGCCGGTGTTCGACCCGGCCACCGGCGAATCGGACAAGAGCGTCGCGCTCGCCGACAAGCTGACCGTCGAAGCCGCGATCGCGTCCGCGCAGGCCGCGTTCCCGGCATGGCGCAGCACGCCGCCGCTGAAGCGCGCCCGCGTGATGAGCCGCTTCAAGACGCTGCTCGAGGAGCACGCCGACGAGCTGTGCGCGCTGATCACGGCCGAGCACGGCAAGGTGCTGGCCGACGCGATGGGCGAACTGCAGCGCGGGATCGAGAACGTCGAATACGCGACCTACGTGCCCGAGCTGCTGAAGGGCGAGCACAGCAAGAACGTCGGCCCCGCGATCGATTCGTGGAGCGAGTTCCAGGCGCTCGGCGTGGCGGCCGGCATCACGCCGTTCAACTTCCCGGTGATGGTGCCGCTGTGGATGTGGCCGATGGCCGTCGCATGCGGCAACACGTTCGTGCTGAAGCCGTCCGAGCGCACGCCGTCGTCGACGCTGCGCATGGCCGAGCTCGCGCTCGAGGCCGGCCTGCCGCCGGGCGTGCTGAATGTCGTCAACGGCGACAAGGAAGCGGTCGACACGATCCTGACCGATCCGCGCGTGAAGGCCGTGAGCTTCGTCGGCTCGACGCCGATCGCCGAATACATCTACTCGACCGGCTGTGCGCACGGCAAGCGCGTGCAGGCGCTCGGCGGCGCGAAGAACTTTGCGGTCGTGATGCCTGACGCCGACATCGGCAACGCGGTGAACGCGCTGATGGGCGCCGCGTACGGCTCGTGCGGCGAGCGCTGCATGGCGATCCCGCTGGTCGTCGCGATCGGCGACGACACGGCCGACCAGGTCGTCGCGGGCCTGAAGGCGGAAATCGACAAGATGAAGGTCGGCCCGGGCAACGGCGCGGGCGTCGACATGGGCCCGCTCGTCACGCAGCAGCACTTCGGGAAGGTGACGGGCTTCGTCGAAGCGGGCGTGGCAGCGGGCGCGACGCTCGTCGTCGACGGCCGCGGCGTGAAGGTCGACGGCCATGACGGCGGCTATTACCTCGGCCCGTGCCTGTTCGACAACGTGAAGCCCGGCATGCCGATCTACCAGCACGAGATCTTCGGGCCGGTGCTCGGCGTGATCCGACTGAAGTCGCTCGACGAGGCGATGGCGCTGATCGACGCGCACGAATACGGCAACGGCACGTGCCTGTTCACGCGCGACGGCGAGGCCGCGCGCTACTTCAGCGACAACATCCAGATCGGCATGGTCGGCATCAACGTGCCGCTGCCGGTGCCCGTCGCGTACCACTCGTTCGGCGGCTGGAAGCGTTCGCTGTTCGGCGACCTGCACGCATACGGCCCGGACGCCGTGCGGTTCTACACGAAGCGCAAGACGATCACGCAGCGCTGGCCGTCGGCCGGCGTGCGCGAAGGGACGGTGTTCAGCTTCCCGTCGAACCGCTGACGCGCATGCCGGCTGCATGCGTCGCCGGCCTGTCGGCTGGCGATGCAAGGTGGCCGGCGTGAAGATGCGAAGGCCCGCCCCGGTCGACGACGATCCGGGCGGGCTTTTTTACGTCCGCGCCGGTTGCGCGGACGGCGGCGCAACCACGCTTACGGCGCGACCACGTGCCACATGTCCTTGAAGTTGTCGCCGTTGCGGTCGCCCTGTTTCATGTCCTTCGAGAAGAAGTACAGCGGCTTGCCCTTGTACGCCCATTGCGGGCTGCCGTCGTCGCGCTTGACGATCGTGTAGGGCCCGACCGGAACGTCGGTCGCGCTGGCCTTGTACGGCGGCCAGAAGGTTTCGCACTGGCCCGTGCACGCACTGGTGCCGGCGTTGGGCTTGTCCTTGTCGAAGGTGTAGACGGTCATCCCGTTCGCGGCGACGAGCGCGCCGTTTTCGACTTTCGTGATCGAGCCTTGGGCCGAGGCCGAAGCGGATGCAATGGCGAGCAGGGCGGAACTGACGAGCAACGCGGCTTTCATGAATGCCTCCTGTAATCCGGTGGGCGGCCGCGATCGTGCGCACGGGCGAGCGGGCGCGACGATCGCGATGAATGGTGCCGGAACGCGGCACCGTTGCCGCTGGTGCGAGCGACGCAGGGTCGGATGGCGGCAAACGGAGCGCTTCATTCACGATAGGCGGTTTTTGGCAGGGCTGCGAGAAAGTCGGGGCGCGTATCGGCGGCGCGTAGGCGGCGCGCAACGGTGCTGCGAGTGCGGTCGCAATCCGGTATTCGGGATCCGTCCCCGAGCCTGCGCGGCGTGTGCGCCGCTGTGTCAGCGCCGTGCGCGATTGATCAGCGCGACGCCCACGATCACGAGCGCGCGCGGCCGACGATGTCGAACCGTGCGATGACTGGCCTGCAGGCTGATTCAGCGGGTATCGGGCGGGGCGGCGCCGTCAGCGAAACGCCGGTGCCGACACGAGCGCCGTCAGCACGACCGGCATCGCGAGCGGCGCGGCGATCGTCTGGAATGCGGTGATGCCGGCCATCAGCGGCGCATCGCCGCCGAGCTGGCGGGCCATGATGTACGACCCCGACGACGTCGGCAGCGCCTGGAACAGCAGCGCGACCGTCAGCGCCGCGTCGCCGAGCCCGAACAGGCGACCGGCCGCGAGCGTGATGAGCGGCATCGCCATGAACTTGAACGCCGACGCGACGCACACCGGCTGCAGCCACGAACGGGCCGCGTCGAATCTCAGCGCCGCGCCCACGCACAGCAGGCCGAGCGGCATCGACGCGGCGCCGAGCGCGCGCACGGCCGGCTCGACGGCAGCCGGGAACGCGACGCCGCCGGCCTGCATCGCGATCCCGAGCGCGCACGCGACGACGAGCGGGTTCGACAGGATCTGCCGCGCGAGCGCGCCCGCGCCGAACAGCGTGACGCTGGCTCGCTTCGATTTCATCGATGTCGCCGTTCACGGCGAGCACGTATTCGTCGTGTACGAGGCGGAAACGAGCAGCGGCAAGCGGTTCCGGAATGCAGAGCGGTTGCGCGTCCGCGACGGCCGGATCGTCGAGGCGGAAGTGTATTTCGGCTGGAACGTGCCGCACGATGCACCTGAAGGCGGCTTTGTCGACCCGCGCGGTTGAGTGGCGGCCGCGAGCGGGCCGTGCATTGCGAAACGGCTCACCAATGCGGGATCGGCCGCCGCCGCGTCACGCCCAGAGCCGGTACATCCAGAACGATTCGTCGTCGACGAAGCGTTGCGTGAATTCGCTCGGCGAGAATCCCGTGATGCGCTTGACCTCGCGGCTCAGGTGCGCCTGGTCGGCGAACCCTTCGTCCAGCGCCAGCGTCGCCCAGTTGAACGCGGCGCCGGCTTCGAACCGGTCGCGCGCCGCGAAGAACGCGCTTTCCGTCCTGACGAGCGCCTGCCACTCGCGCAGCGATCGGCCGCTGTAGGTCTTGATGCGCCGTTCGACCTGGCGCGGGCTGTGCGTGCCTCGCCATTCGCGCGCCTGCAGCGCGAGACGCTCGACGAAACGCTGCGCCTGTATCCGTCCGCGCCGATCCTGATCAGCCGCCGTGCATCGCGGCCGGTCGCGCTGGGCGCATGGCAGTTTCCCGCGCGCACGCTGTTCATGCTGCCGCTGCAGCTGATGCATCTCGACGAACGATGGTTTCCGGAGCCGCATGCGTTCCGGCCCGAGCGCTTCGCCGACGATGCGCCGGCGCTGCCGCGCGGCGCGTACATGCCGTTCGGCACGGGCCCGCGCGTATGCCTCGGGCAGCATCTGGCGATGATGGAGATGACGGTCGTCGCCGCCATGATCCTGCAGCGCCATGTGTTGTCGGTGCCGCCCGGCATGGCGCCGCCGCGCGCGGTGCTGAACGTGACGCTGCGGCCGGAGCGGGCGCTGCGTCTGGCGATCGAACCGACGGGGCTGACGGCCGATACGGTCCCCGCATGATGGGGGCATAAGCGGTCGATTCGACCCGGCCTGCATCGCGCGGGCGATTGCCGTTTGCGCGACGCGGTGTCATCGAATCGCCGGAATGTGAATGCGTGCCGGCAACTGCTTGCGGCGCCACTGGCGCGGCGTCGCGTAGCACCTATGCTTGAAGGGCCCAGGCCGGGCGGAGCCCAAGGAGGATGGTCATGCGCATGCTTCTCAACGTACGAATCCCTCACGAGCCGTTCAACACGCTGGTGCGCGACGGCAGCGTCGGCGACGTGATCTCGCGAATACTCGAAGCGGTCAGGCCGGAGGCCGTGTATTTCACGGAGCAGAGCGGCGGGCGCGGGGCGGTCGTGATCGTCAATCTGGATGACCCGTCGCAGATCCCGGCGCTCGCGGAGCCGTGGTTCCTGATGTTGAATGCAGACTGCGAGTTCCGCGTGGTGATGCTGCCGGACGATCTCCAGAACGCCGGGCTCGCACAACTCGGCGCGAAGTGGAAGTAGCAGGACGCTGCGCATGCCCGTGCCCCTGCCCGAAAACCGGGCGGGCGGCATGGCGCGGCGTTCGCGTGCCGGCTATTGCGCAGACTGTGACGGCTCGACGTTTGCTGCTTGCCTGTCTTTCGGCCGCAGCAGCAACAGCAGGCCGCTCAGCGCAGCCGCGCCCAGGAACATGAAAAAACACCGTTCGTTCCACACGGTCAGGCTGTCGGAGCAACGCCTCCGGCACTCCCGGCCGCCGCACCGGCTTCCAGCAGGAACGTGAAAACCGCCGGCACCGGCGCGGAACCGAGGTAGGCCAGGAACGCGAACTGCAACCGGCCGCGCGTCAGGATCGACCAGACATCCTTCCCCATCAGGCAGGCGACCAGCAGCAGCGGCGGCACGAGCACGATCGATGCGGCGCTGATGGCACACAGAAGCAACCAGCCGAGTCCGACGAGCGGAATGAGCGACATGGATCGGGATTCCTGTTTCCGGGCAACTTCATTGTCGACGGAACATCCGCGTGTGCTTCACCGGATGACCACGGATTGCGGCGATTCACGGATATTGCACGATTCCGCACCCGTTGCCATCCGTGCTGCGCGATGCGCTCATCCCGCCGCATCTTCTCCCAGCGCCTGGATGAACCGCGAAAACAGCTCGGGCTGCGACGAAATCCCGAGCTTCGCGTAAAGATGCCGCCGATGCACCTTCACCGTTTCCGGCGAGATCGTCAGCCGCTCGGCAATCGCCTTCGACGAATTGCCGCGCAGCACCATTCTCGCGATCGACATTTCGCGATCGGTCAGCACGCCCGCGCCGAAGCGCGCGAGCGCCTGCTCGACGCGCGCGCCGAGATCGGCGTCGGGTGTCGTGCGCGCGGCGTCGCCGATCAGCCGCCAGTGCTGCCGGATCGTCGCGAGCACCCACGGCATCGCGGCCGTTAGCTTGCCGAGCGGCTCGACGTCGAAGCGCGCGGCCGCGCCGAGCGACAGCGACAGCAGCGTGTCGGCGTTCGGCCGCACGAGGATCTGGATTTCGTCGTCGCCGACCGCATCGCGGAAGTAGCTCAGGAAATACTCGCTTTGCCGGAACAGGTCGGGCGCGACTTCCTCGAGCCGGTAGCAGCCGTCGGCGAGCCCGTCGTGCGCGGCCTGCAGGAACGGGTCGAGCAGATATAACCCGTTCAGGTAAAGCGGCACCGGCGACGCGGCGTCGGTGCCGCCGGTGTCGTATTCGTCGAGCACGAGCGGCACGCCGTCGCGGCCGATCGCTGTCGCGAGCGCATTGTCGAACGGCGCCATTTCATTGAGCAGCAGCACCAGGAACCGCCAGAAGCGCGGCTGGCCGAGATGATCGATTGCGCGGCCAAGCGCCTGGTGCATCGCGATTTCGGAAAAGAGACGATCCATACCACCACCGGAAGGGTGTAACACGAAGGGGGAATAGCGGTCCTGAAATTGGCTTCCTAGACTGCCACGCAATCAATCGGGCCCGAGTATGGGTGTTCAAAAAAGTGCAGCACAGGAGAACGAGATGGCGATGATGTCGGAATCGACGGGCACGCTGCAAGCGGCGCCTGCAACGGAAGACGCGCCGCGCGCGCTGTCGCAGACGCTCAGCGTGCGCGATGCGGTGATGATCACCGTATCGGGCGTGACCCCCGCAAGCTCGATCTTCGTGATCGCGCCGTTCGCGATCCAGCAGGCCGGCAGCGGCGCCGTGCTGTCGTTCCTGCTCGGCGGCGTGCTCGCGCTCGCGTTCGCGCTCTGCTATGCGGAGCTCAGCGCCGCGCACCGCAGCGCGGGCGGCGAATACGTGATGGCCAAGCGCGTGTTCGGCACGCTGCCCGGCTACCTGACCTTCATCACGGTGCTGTCCGTCAGCGTGTTCATCCCGGCCGTGCTCGCGAGCGGCGCCGCGCCGTACCTGAACAACGCGCTCGGCACGCACTTCGGCAACCAGTCGGTCGCGCTGACGATCGTGCTGCTCAGCTACCTGCTCGGCATGCTGAACATCAAGACGAATGCATGGATCACCGGCGCGTTCCTCGTCGTCGAGATCGGCGTGCTGATGCTGATCGCGGGGCTCGGTTTCGGCTCGCTGCATCGCGGCGCCGACGTGCTGGTCGCGCCGGTCGCCGCGAGCGGCAACGCGCTCGTGCCGGCGACGCTCGCCGCCATCGTGCCCGCGATCGGCACGGCGATCTTCTGCTACAACGGTTTCGGCTCCGCTGCATACCTCGCCGAAGACCTGCGCGGCGGCAACCGCAACGTCGCGAAGGCCGTGATCTATTCGCTGCTCGTGATCCTCGTCGTCGAACTGGTTCCGCTCACCGCGATCGTGCTCGGCGCGCCGTCGCTGACGGAACTGACGAAAAGCGCCGACCCGATCGGTTATGTCGTGCGTTCGCTGAGCAACCCGGCCGTATCGCGCGTGGTCAGCGCCGGAATCTTCCTGTCGGTGTTCAACGCGATCATCGCGATCGTGATCACGATGGGTCGGCTGTTGTACAGCAGCGGCCGGCACGCGCTCTGGTCGCGCACCTGCAACCGCGCATTCTCGACGATCCATCCGCGGCTGGAATCGCCGTGGCTCGCGACGATCGCGCTCGCGGTGCCGTCGGCGGGGCTCGTGTTCGTGTCGAGCCTCGACGAGCTGACCGCGTTCACGGTCGACCTGCTGCTGCTGATCTATCTGGTCGTCGGGCTGGCCGCGCTCGCGAGCCGGTTCGTGCGCCGCGACGTCGAACATCACTACCGGATGCCGCTGTGGCCCGTGACGCCGCTTGTCGCGGTGGCGGGCGCCGCGTACACGCTCTTCACGACTCTCGCGACGGCGACGAAGCCGACCGACCTGATCATCATCGCGGGGCTGCTGATTGCCGCACTCGTGATGTATGTCGTCTGGGCGCGCCACAGCGAAGCATTCCGCGCGCTCTGAACGCCGGATCGTCACGTTGCAGCACCGAAACACCGAACCATTGAAAGACTGGAGGAATTGCATCATGCGCACGAGGGATCTCGGCATCCGCATCGGACTCGGCACGCCGGGCCGCTTCAACGCGATCACGGACGTTCCGGGCGTGCGGGTCGGACATTGCACGCTGAACGTCGAGAACGGCGACGCATCGATCCGCACCGGCGTCACCGTCATCGAGCCGCGCGCGGGCGCCGTGCACGATTCGCCGTGTTTCGCGGGCGTGCACGTGCTGAACGGCAACGGCGACGCGACGGGGCTCGAATGGATCCGCGAGGCCGGCCTGCTGACGACGCCGATCGCCTATACGAACACGCACAGTGTCGGCGCGGTGCGCGACGCGCTCGTCGCGAACGAGCGGGAAGCGGCGGCCGGCCGCGTGTACTGGTGCATGCCGGTCGTGATGGAAACCTACGACGGGCTGCTGAACGACATCTGGGGGCAGCACGTGAGCGCCGCGCACGTGCAGCGCGCGCTGGCCGCCGCGCAGTCGGGGCCGGTTACCGAAGGCGGCGTGGGCGGCGGTACGGGCATGATCTGCCACGAGTTCAAGGGCGGCATCGGCACCGCGTCGCGCGTGCTCGCGGCCGATGCGGGCGGCTGGACCGTCGGCGCGCTGGTGCAGGCGAACTACGGCGTGCGCGAGATGCTGCGCGTGGCCGGTTATCCGGTCGGCGAAGTGCTGCGGCACGTGCATTCGCCGTTCCGCGCACCCGACGCGACAGGCGAGGCCGGCATGGGCTCGATCGTCGTCACGATCGCGACCGACGCGCCGCTGCTGCCGCATCAATGCACGCGCGTCGCGCAGCGCGCAAGCGTCGGGCTCGCGCGCGTCGGCGGCGGCACCGAGGATTCGAGCGGCGACATCTTCGTTGCGTTCGCAACGGGCAACGACGGGCTGCCGGCCGCGAACTACGGCAGCAAGGGCGCGCCGACCACCGGCGTGAAGATGGTCAACAACGACCATATTTCCGCGCTGTTCGTCGCGGCGGCGGAGGCGGTGGAGGAAGCGATCGTGAACGCGCTCGTCGCGGGCGGCGACGTCGAATCGCGTGGTGCGCGGGTCGAGGGGCTCGGGCAGGCGCGCCTGCTGGATGCGTTGCGCGAAGTCGGGTGGCGGCCGGGGCGCGGCGCCTGAAACGGCATGCGCCGCTTCAATCGAAGCGGCGTGGAGCGGGACGGCGGTGCGGCGATCGGCCGGTCCGCCGCTCGCCCGCGGACTCGATGCGGGCGGTGCGGGCCTGGCCGTGACGACGCGGCGTCATGCTCAGCTGCCGAAGTAGATGTTGCAGAAGCTGACGGGGCCGACACAGGCGTTCGGGTCTTCCTGCTTCGATTGCGCACGATCGACGCGGCCTGCGGCCTTGATGGCTTCGGCGCGGTTCGCCTGTTGCGGTGCGGCGTCGGCCGGCGCGGGCTGTGCTTGGGCGACAGCAGCGGTCAGCGACAGGGCAACGAGGGCGAGGTGCAGCGGCTTCATTTTGTTTCTCCTGGGTGAGTGCCAGTCTCGCTGGCAGTGAGGAAACTATAGGCTCGCACTGCTTAAAGATTAATCACCGCGCCTGTAGAGCTTATTTCCATTCGGAACAAGGATCCCGTTGCGCGCGCATCGACGTTCAATGGCGGCGCCGGTTGAACGGCGCGTCCCTGTCGAGCAGAGCGCTGCGCATGAAGTGCAGGCAGCCGACGATCCGCTGCATGCGGCGTCGTTCGTCGGGCACCGCGTACCACGCCTGCAGCGTGTGCTGAGCGGCGCGGATCGCGAGATTCACCGATTTCAGCGTGCGCGCATGGTGGCCGGGCGTCGGATCGTCGAAGAAGCGCGGCAGCTCGTGCAGCACCGCATCGATCGAACCGGTCCAGCGCAGCATCTGCGGCGGTTTCGATTCGCAGAACGCGTGCAGTTCGTCGCGCAGGTCGATCACCGCATGGCCGACCTCGAGCGTCGACAGCATCCAGCGCAGCGCGTCGCGATGCTGCCGCGTGCGTCGCACGAGCAGCGTGCGCAACTGCGCCATCAGGTCGTGCGTGCTCGACTGGAAGCGCTGCGCGAGGCCGTCCGGCGCGCCTTCGCACGCAAGCGTGACCTGGCGGCGCAGGTCGTGCGCGATGCGGCCCGTGAGCCAGGGCATATGGGTGGGGAACACGACCGCGAACACGAGCGAGCACGCGAGCATCGCGACGACGACGGCCAGCCCGTTGTTGATCAGCACCTCGGGCGTATACGCGATTGCGTTGTCGGGGCCCGCGAGCAGGCAGAAGAACACCGCGAAGCCGATCCCGTAGCCGGACAGGCCCGGCCGCATCGCGAGAAACGCGCCGAGGCCGAGCACCGGCGCGAGCGTCGCGCACAGCAGCGGAAAGCCGTCGATGTTCGGATACACGTAGCACAGGAACAGGTAGCCGACGGCAGTCGCGAACGCCGCGCCGACGCCCATCTGAGCGACGAACTTCGGTGCGCGCGGCGACGTCGAGCTGAGCGCGCACGCGATCGCGGTGGCGATCACCGCGAGCGAGCCGCTCGGCCACTCCGACGCGATCCAGAACGCGCTCATCGCACCGACGGCGATGACCGTGCGCAGGAACGCGAAGCCGACGAAGAACGAATTGGTCTTCACCGCGTAATGCGTGACGGAGCGCTCGAATGCGTGATCGTCCTGGTCGAGCGACGCGTAGGTATCGGCGTAGCCGAGATACTCGCCGATGAAGCGGTACAGCAGCTCGATCGCGGTATCGAAATCGAGCAGGCCGCCGGCCGCGTGTTCCTCGATGGTCCGCCGCGACGCGCGCGCGGCCTTCGGCAACGCGCCGTGGAAGCGGCGCAGTTCGAGCAGCGCGCCGGTGGCCGGTGCGATGCCGTGCTGCCGCTCGTCGCGCAATGCGGCGAACCGCTGCGCGAGCGCGTCGACGTGCGGCGCCAGCGCGTCGAGCACCGCGTCCGAGCCGTTCGCGCGCAGGCGCTTGACGAGCTGGTGCAGCGCATGCAGCCGCGTGCATGCGTTCATGAACTCGCTGTTCAGCCGTGCGAGCCGCCGGCTGCGTGCGCGAATGTGCGGATCCTCGAACGACGCGAATGCGCGGTTCGCTTCGAAGCCGACGATGTCGTCGACGAAATCGGCGAAGCGCCGCTCGAAATCGCCGCGTGCGACGTCGCCCGCGAGCGCGCCGGACGTGAACGCCGCGAACGTCGTGTGGCGTGTGTTCAGCGAGCGCATCAGCGCCTTCGCGGAACTGAGCGGCAGGATCAACGCGCTGACCGCGCCCGAGCATGCGATGCCGAGCGCGACTTCCGCGGCGCGCGTGAGCGCGGACTGGAACAGCGTCTGCGGCGTCATCACCGCCGGCAGGCCGATCAGCGCGGCCGTGTAGCCGGCGAGCACGAAGCCGTACCAGCGGAAGTGGCGGTTGCGCACCGCCAGCGCGATGCAGCCGCCGATCCACAGCGTGATGCCGGCCATGTACAGTTCGGGCTGCTGCGCGAACAGCCCGCCGAGCGCGAGCGCGGCGACGAGGCCGGCCGCCGTGCCGAGCATGCGGTAGAAACTCTTCGCGAACACCATCCCCGACAGCGGCTGCATCAGCACGAACACGGTCGTCATCGCCGTGCGCGGCTGCGACATCTCGAGACGCATCGCGATGCCCATCGCAAGGAGCGCCGCGAACACGGTCTTCGCGAGGTGCAGCCAGATCAGCCCGTCGCTGAGGGCCCAGTCGCGTGCCGCGTCGCCGAGCGGATCGAGCCATGATCGCCATCGTGCCGGTTCGATGGAAGGTCGCTCGATCGCAGGTTGTGGCTTCATGAAAAGAGGGGACCCGTGCGGGGCCCGGCGAGGTGCCGCGGCGCGTCCGAACGGGTCCGTTCGACTGGTGAGGCGCCGATTGTAGGAGTGCGGCGCCCGCGCATTAACGCAGCTGTGGGGAAACGATAGTTGCAGCCGGAGTAACAATCTGTCGCATCCAGTGGAGGAAAATAGCGGCTCCGCTACAGGTTGCTCACAGGAATGGATACCCTACAAAACATGCGGGTGTTTTCGCGCGTCGTCGAGACAGGCAGCTTCACGGCCGCCGCGCAATCGCTGAATTCGACGACGGGCGCGATGTCGCGCGCGGTGTCGGAGCTCGAGGCGCGCCTGCGCACCCGTCTGATGAATCGCTCGACGCGCCGCCTCGCGCTGACGTCGGCCGGCGAAAGCTATCTGCGGCGCTGCCGCCAGATCCTCGCCGACGTCGACCGCGCGGAAGAAGAGGCGAGCTGCGCGCACGAACGGCCGGCCGGCGTGCTGCGCATGCACAGCTTCGCGAGTGTCGGTCATCACTATGTGTTGCCCGCGCTGACGCGCTATCACGCGCAGTTCCCGGGCGTGTCGATCGAACTGTCGCTGTCGCAGCGCATGCCCGACCTGTTCGACGGCACGAGCGACATGGCCGTCGTGACCGCGTCGTCGCTGCCCGATTCGGAACTGGTGTCGCATCTGCTCGGTTCGACGTTCAGCATCCTGTGCGCGTCGCCCGACTATGTGAAACGGCACGGCGTGCCGGCCCGTCCGCAGGATCTCGCCGCACATGCGTGCCTGACGCTGTGTACGCCCGCGTTCCCGACGCACGAATGGGTACTCGAAGGGCCGGAAGGCGTCGAGCAGATCCACGTTGCCGGGCCGGTGCAGACCAATACGGCCGAATCGCTCGCACTCGCGATCCGCGACGGCATCGGGATCGGCATGCTGCCGCTGTACTCGGCGATCGACGCGCTGCGCGACGGCACGCTCGTGCGCGTGCTGCCCGCGCATATCCTGCAGAAGATGAACGTGTATGCGCTGTATCCGTCGCGCCGCTTCGTCGACGCGAAGGTGCGGACCTGGGTCGAGATGCTGCGCGCGCAGGTGCCGGGGATGATCGCGCGCGACGTCGAGATGCTGAACGCGATCGGCCGCGAACCGCAGGCCGCCTGAGCGCGGGGCGCGTATCGTCACGTCGATACGTTGTGCTGACTGTCGATTGCGCGACAGGCTTCTTCATGCAAACGCGACATGCGCGTCGCCCGCAGCACACGATTCATGCGGGCGACGCGCATCGTCACGTCGTCACAGCGCGGGTTTCGCCGCCGTGCCCGATTCGGTTGCCGGCTCGCCGGCCGGGCCGTATGCGGCCTGCGCAGCCTTCCGTGCCGCGAGACGCTTCGCCTGCAGTCGTTCCTGTGCCGCCATGATGTCTTCCGGATAGTTGCCGGCTTCACCGCGCGCGGGGTTGTAGCCGACCGACTCGAGATCGACCAGTTCCTGCAGCACCTGCGCGCGCGTGACGGGCGACTTCGCCGACTGGGCGAACGACAGGGCCGGTGCGGCAAGCAGGACGGCAGCGGCGGCGGTAACGACGAGCGATTTCACGAGGTTCTCCTGGGTGAGGGGTAGACGTTCGGTTCGACGCGCGATGCGCGCCCCGGACCTTCGATACGAGTCTACGCAGCGCTTGTGCGCGCAAAAACCCCGATTCCAGGCAGGCTGCCTTCCAGATGGAACAACATTGACGCGCGTCGATCACAGCGACCGAACCCGCGTGCGAAAGCGGGTTCGTTGCCGGCGGGCGACATTGCGTCACATCGGTCAGAACCGCGTGCGCATGCCGATCGCGCCGACGATCTGGTTCGGCGTGCTCGACGCGCCGCCCGAACCGTTGATGAACGCCTGGTAGCCGCGTCCCGACGCATGTTGGTACATCGCTTCCGCATACAGGTCGGTGCGGCGCGACAGCTTGTACACGGCCTGCAGGTCGACCTGGTGCCACTTCGGATCGGTACCGTGCTTGCTGTCCGGGTTCGACACGCTGGCATCCGTGTACACGTAAGCCGCACCGAGGCTGACCGCCGGCGTCACCGCATAGCGCACGTTCACGTCGTAGTTGTTGAACGCGACCTGGCCGGTCGAGCCGAACGAGCCCGTGTTGTCGTACTGCGAGCGCGTATAGACGAAGCCGACGGTCGCCGGGCCGAACACGTAGCTGACGCCGCCGCCGTATGTCCGCATGCGGTCCGAACCGATCGACCAGCCGCCCTGGTTCACGCTCTTCGCCTCGGCCGAATCGATCGCGCCGGGGCTGGCGCTCGTCGAGCCCTTCGTGCCGTTCATCTGCAGGTACGCGCCGGCCAGCTTCAACGGGCCGTTCGTGTAGCTCGCCGCGACACTGTACGCGCGGTTCGCGCTGAAGTTCGTCGAGTTGGAGAACGCGTACATCGCGCCGACCTTGAAGCCCGCGACCGTATCGCTCGTGTACTTGACCGCGTTGCTGATGCGCAGCGAGTGGTTCAGGTTGTCGTTGTCGAACGGATGCGCGAAGCCCGTATCGCCGAAGTCGCCGGCCGTCGCGGACAGCGGCGCGACGAAGTCGACCATCGTGTCGTACTGGCGGCCGAGCGTCAGCGTGCCGTAGCCGTTACCGCTCAGGCCGACATACGCATAGCGGCCGAACAGCTTGCCGTCCTGGCCGAGCGCGCCGTTGTTCGCGTTGAAGCCGTTCTCCAGCACGAACAGCGCCTTCACGCCGCCGCCGAGATCCTCGGTGCCGCGCAGGCCGAAGCGGCTGCCGTTGATCGTGCCGGTGGTCAGGCGCCACAGCGATGCGCCGCCGGCGTTGTTGGTATACGCAATGCCGGCGTCGATCAGGCCATACAGCGTGACCGAGCTTTGCGCGTGGGCGAGCGGGGCGAACAGCGCGGCCGCGCAAGCGCCGGCGATCAGGGTTTTTTTCATGGTGAAGCTCCTGCGTGTGGGACGGGAAACGAAAGTTCGGCGCAAGTATAGGAATGCACGGCGCGCGCAAGGCCGCCGGCGCGGCGTGCGCACCTTTCCGGATCCGGCAAGAGTCCTTCACAAAACTGACACGACGCGCCGCGCGCACCCGGGGCCGGCCGTTTTTGCGCGATGGCCTGCACGCGGCATTCGCCCGGCGCGACCCGGCTGTCGCGCCGTTGCAACATGCGCGGGACGCGGCACGGCGGTTGATCCGCACGGCCGACGCGCGGAGAATGAGCCGCTCGTGCCCACGACCGGAGACAGACGATGCCCCAGCCCGACCGCCATCCGCCGATCAGCGCCGCCGTGTACTACCGCGATCCGGGCGCCGCGCTCGAATGGCTGGAGCGGGCGTTCGGATTCGCACGCGGCATCGTCGTCCGTACGCCTGAAGGCGAGGTCACGCATGCGGAGCTCACGCATCGCGGCGGCGTCGTGATGATCGGCGGACACTGGGCCGATTTCGTCGCGAGCCCGCAAGAGATCGGCGGCAGGAACACGCAAAGCGTGCACGTGCAGCTTGCCGACGGCCTCGACGCGCATTGCGAACACGCGCGGCAGGCCGGCGCGGAAATCCTGCAGGAACCGGCCGACCAGTTCTATGGCGACCGCACCTATCGCGCGCGCGATCCGGAGCAGCACGTGTGGACGTTCGGTCAGCACGTGCGCGGCGTGACGCCCGAGCAGGCCGCTGCCGAAACCGGCCTGACGTTCGAAGGCTGGTCTTGATGCGCGACGCGTGCGTGCTTTTCATCCATACATGCGGCGCGAACCGGAGCACGTCACGTATCCGGATGGATGGGGTTGATGCGGACGGCGGTTACAGGCCGTCCGCGCTCATTCATTCACGAAATGCATGAGTCGATTCGAAAAATACGTTTGTCGCATGAGACGCGCGAGGCTACGATGCGGTCCTGATGACGGCGCGCGTGTTGCGCGCCGTCCTTTCGATCCCCGTTCGCCGACCTCATGCGCCTCGATCTCCCGTCCGCACCCGCATCCGCTTCCCCGTCCGCCAGCCCGTTCGCGCGCGTGGCCGTCGTCACGATCCTGACCGGCGTCGGCGCGGGCCTCGGGGGCATGCTGATCGCGTTGCTGCTGCATGCGATCCAGCACGTTGCGTACGGTTACAGCATCGCGCACGTGATCGGCACCGAGAGCTTCCTCACCGGCGTGACCGATGCCGATCCGCTGCGCCGGCTCGCGGTGCTCGTCTTCTGCGGAATCGTCGCCGGCGGCGGCTGGTGGGCGCTTTACCGGTACGGCCGGCCGCTCGTCAGCATTCGCCGCGCGGTGCGTGCGGCCGATCCGCGGATGCCGTTCGTCAGCACGACGATCCACGCGCTGCTGCAGATCGTCACCGTCGCGCTCGGTTCGCCGCTCGGCCGCGAAGTCGCGCCGCGCGAGATCGGTTCGCTGCTTGCCGGGCAGCTCGCGCATCGCGCGGGGCTCACGCCCGACGACTGCCGGCTGATGGTCGCGTGCGGCGCGGGCGCGGGCCTCGCGGCCGTCTACAACGTGCCGCTCGGCGGCGCGATCTTCGTGCTCGAAGTGCTGCTCGGCACGTTCGAACTGCGTGCGCTGATCGTCGCGGTCGTGACGTCCGCGATCGCGGCGGCTGTCGCGTGGCTCGGCCTCGGCAACGAACACCAGTACACGGTGCCTGCGTTCGCGCTGAGCACGCCGCTCGTCGCCTGGTCGATCGTTTGCGGGCCTCTGTTCGGCTTCGCCGCGTACGGCTTTGTGCGGCTCACGACCCGCGCGCGGGCGAACGCGCCGAAAGACTGGCGGCTGCCCGTGCTTGCGCTGGTCAACTTCGCGGTGATCGGCATGCTCGCGATGCGGTTTCCGCAACTGCTCGGCAACGGCAAGGGGCCGGCGTCGCTGAGTTTTGACGGCACGCTGACGATCGGCCTCGCGGCGACGCTGCTCGTGCTGAAAGTGCTGATCGAGGCGGGCAGCCTGCGGGCTGGCGCGGAGGGCGGCCTGCTGACGCCGGGCCTCGCGAACGGCGCGCTGCTCGGCGTCGTGCTCGGCGGGCTGTGGAGCCTCGTCTGGCCGGGCGCGTCGATCGACGGGTATGCGCTGATCGGCGCGACCGCGTTTCTCGCCGCGTCGATGCAGATGCCGATCACGGCGGTCGTGCTGCTGCTCGAATTCACGCGCGCGAATCACGACAGCCTCGTGCCGATGCTGCTTGCTGTGGCCGGGGCGCTTGTTGCGTACCGGTTTGCGCAGCGGCAGGCCGAGCGGCGGGTGAGTGCGATTGCGATGGTGAGCGAGCGCGCAGCGGCGACGCGCTAACGCGCACGAATGCTCAAGGGCCGGACAACGTCGACGCATTCGTCGCCAGCAAGCCACCAAAAATTAACGATTTGCATTCGTTCTGGTGCATGCCGTTGCGGTGGTACTCGCGCGGAACGACGAAGCTGTAACGATCGGGAGCGCAAGCCGGAATTCGCTTCAAAGGAACAGCACGAGATCGATCAATTGCGCCCGAACGCGTTCCCGTATCGACTCCCGACCCGATGAGCCTGTTGTCCTCTCTGCGTCGTTCGCGATAGCCTTGCCCGCTCGTTCGAATTCAAACTATCTGAGAGAAAATGGCGCATTCGTACAAGTACGGCATTCATGACGGCTTGAGCCGCGAAGCGTTGCTCTTCCTGATCTTCATCGAAGAGACTGGCAAGCAGTTTGGGGGTAGATGATGCAGTCGGTATCGCGATGGTGTTGCTGGGCCAGCGCTTTATCCCGACGCGCGGGAAGTTTGCGATCGCCGTCAAGGGCACCTCCATCGCGTCTGTCGTTTCCCGTCGCTTGCTGCCGTACGAGCTGAAGCATCGGATTTTGCCTACCGTTACATCGTTCACGAGTCTTATCATGTTGCGCATCAAGTTCACGCGGAATATCGGCGCATTCGTTGGGCGCGCGATTCCAGGAGCAGGTTGGGTACTCTTGGCAACGGATGTATCGCTGATCACTTATCGCACGGTTATCACCTACAACAGCATGGTGAAGCCCGAGGATCGTCTGTATGGCTGACGCATGGAAGAGTCTCGAAGCGTTTATTGCGACCGATATCGGCAGGCTTCCGGTCGATCGAATCGAACTGACGCGGGACACGGACCTCTATCACGACCTCGACATGGAGCCGGGCGATATCGACGAATTCGTCAGGCAATGGGCCGTGACGTTTGGCATCGACCTCTCTGCGTTCGACATCCACTATTACTACCCGTCCGCGAAACTCGGCATCGGATCGTTCCTTGCGGCGGTCGTCAAATCCCCGTTCAGCAACGACGCGCGCGAGACATTGGGCGGCCGGTCGCTGACGCTCGGAATGATGGAACAGGCGATGGAGCGCGGACGCTGGGAGTTGTGACCCGTCAGGCGTTGCACGTTGCGGGCCGGATGCCTGTTTTTGCGTGCGCGCCTTCCCCCACGAATGCCGGCCCGCGACGTGTTTTTCATTGAGCGTCGCCGATAGGCTATGACCACTGCTATTTCAACGAACCGGGCGCACGGTATCGTACGGATCGTGCGAATTTCTGGAGTCTGTCATGAAGGGAGCCTGGATCGCGGCCGTGCTGGCGTGCGTCGCGCTGCATCCTTCGGTGGTTTCGGCGAAGGATGCAGCGCAAGCGTCACCGGAGGCCAGCTCACGAACGTATCTCCAGAACTTCAAGGACATGGTGCTCGCGGAGTGCCTGGCAACCGCTTACAAGCAGGAGCCCGGCACGAGCAAGGATCTCGGCAGCAGCACCAGCGCATTGCGCGACTGGACCTACTACGACATGGAGCGCGCGCCGGATGTCATTCACGCGCTGGTGGCGAAGTATCTCGCGCTCGATTACCGGAATCCCGTGGTCGAATCGGAAGTCGGGGATGTGAAGTTCGACTTCCTTAAGTGCGTCGACATGTATCACGGCAAGGAACTGGACGCCGCGGCGAAGAAACTCGTATTGCGCCCGAACAGTACCTATCGGACGGAGAATCCGCGGAAGCCGTGGTAGTGATGTGATCAAGCACCGTTGCGCAATGCAGCGGTGTGCCGTCTGCCGTTTACCGTATCGCCGGCGCTATTCGAGCGTCCGGATCGAATTGCTGATGCCGCGCGCGCAGTCGATCACGGCCGGCGCGAGCTTGCGGCGCGCGTCGTCGAACGTCCAGCGGCTCGTCGGCGCGACCACATGCACGGCCGCGACGGGCTGCCCCTGGCTGCCGAGCACGGGCGCCGCGATCGACATGTCGCCGATGAACAGTTCTTCCTGATTGGTGGCGTAGCCTTCGTGCCGCGCGCTGTCGAGCAGCGCGACGAGTGCGTCGAGCGCCGTGACCGTGCGCGGCGTGTGCGGCGTGCGCGCCATGCCGTCGAGCCGCGCCCGCGCATCGTCGGGCGGCAGCGCGCTCAGGAACGCGCGGCCGCTGCCGGTGCAATACATCGGGATGCGGCTGCCGATCGGCATGTGGATCGGCACGAACTTCGTCGACACGAAACGCGCGACGTACACCATCTCGTCCTCGTCCGGCTCGGTGAGGTTGGTGGTTTCGCCGGTCAGGTTCGTGAGCTCGGACAGGAACGGATTCGCGACGTCGATCAGCGTGTCGGCCGCGAGGTAGTTGAAGCCGATCCGCATCACGTGCGGCGTGAGCTGGTAACGCCGCGTGACCGGATGCTTGCGGATATAGCCGAGCTTCTCGAGCGTATAGACCATCCGCTGCGCCGAACTCTTCGTCATCCCCGCCGCGTCGGCCACTTCCGCAAGCGTCATCGTGCGCCGCTTCGCGCTGAACGCGCGCAGCACGTTCAGCCCTTTCTCCAACGATTGGTTGAACAGCAGGTCGTTCGACTGATCGGGCAAAGTTTCCATGAGCAGGGGCTTGATCGATTCGATATCGAATCATATCGTATCGGATATCGATACGCAAAAATCTATTTGCGATATTTTTGATTCGTTTTAAGATCGGATCATCGTCGCAACGTCGATCGGCGACTGGCGGCGCACCGGATTATTCGAGAAGGGGACATCATGGTTTCGTTCATCAAGCAGTTCGGCGCACTGGCCGCCGGTTTCGCCACCTGTATCGCCATCTCCGCGGCATCGGCGGGCGCCGTCGCCGCCGAGCCGACGCTGAAGGTCGGCGCGACGGCCACCGGCGTGCCGTTCACGTTTCTCGACGTGAAGAGCAATTCGATCCAGGGAATGATGGTCGATGCGATCACCGCGGCCGGGAAATCGGCCGGTTTTCGCGTCGACGTGCAGCAGACCGTGTTCTCGGCGCTCATTCCGTCGCTCACCACGCAGAAGATCGACATCATCTCGGCCGCGATGCTGAAGACGCCGGCGCGCCAGCAGGTCGTCGATTTCTCCGACACGATCTATTCGTTCGGCGAAGGCCTGATCGTGAAGGCGGACGACCCGGGCCGCTATACGTCGATGGACGATTTCAAGGGGCAGGTGGTCGGCGCACAGGTCGGCACGGCGTTCGTCGATGCGCTCAACAAGAAGGGCATCTTCAAGGAAGTCCGGACCTACGATTCGATCGCCGACATCATGCGCGACGTCGCACTCGGGCGCATCAAGGCCGGCTTCGCCGACCAGCCGATCGTCGCTTACCAGATCGAGCACGGCGTCAACCGCCAGGTGCGGCTCGCGCCCGAATACCAGAGCGTCGTGAAGGGGCAGGTCTGCTTCATCGTGCGGAAGGGCGATACCGCGACGCTCGAGCAGCTCAACGGCGCGATCCGCAAGATGAAGGGCGACGGCACGCTGCAGCAGATCCTGCAGAAGTGGCACATGAGCTGAGCGCCGGCCCCCGGTTCCACGCCGGTATCGCCCGCGTCTCGCGGGCACCCGCTGCGGCGGCCCGCTCGGCTGTCGCATAGGAGACCTCATGTTTTTTCAGAATGCGATCGATTTCCTGCCGATCCTGTTGAAGGGGGCGGTGGTCACGATCGAGATCACGGCATGCGCGTTCGTGCTCAGCTCGGTGCTCGGGCTGGTCCTCGCGCTGCTGAAGGTGTCGCGCAACCGCGCCGTGTCGACGGCCGGCAGCACGATCGTCAACGTGATCCGCGGGCTGCCGATCATCGTGCAGCTGTTCTACATGTACTTCGTGCTGCCCGATCTCGGCGTGCAGTTGTCGGCGTTCCAGGCCGGCGTGCTCGGCCTCGGCATCGCGTACTCGGCCTACCAGGCGGAAAACTTCCGCGCCGGCATCGAGGCGATCGACCGCGGCCAGATCGAGGCCGCGCACGCGATCGGCATGCGCGGGCCGATGATCATGCGGCGCGTGGTGCTGCCGCAGGCGTTCCGGATCGCGCTGCCGCCGTACGGCAACACGCTCGTGATGCTGCTGAAGGATTCATCGGTCGCGTCGACGATCACGGTCGCGGAGATCACGCGCGCCGGCCAGTTGATCGCGTCGTCGACGTTCCAGAACATGAGCGTCTATACGCTTGTCGCGCTGCTGTATCTCGCGCTCGGCCTGCCGCTGATGTTCGGCGTGAACCGGCTCGGCAAGCGGCTCGCGCTGAGGAGAGGCGCATGATCCGGATCGATTCGATACACAAGCGCTTCCAGCAGCACGCGGTGCTGAAGGGCGTGAGTCTCGACGTGCGGCAGGGCGAAGTCGTGTGCCTGATCGGGCCGTCCGGCTCGGGCAAATCGACCGTGCTGCGCTGTATCAACGGCTTCGAGACCTACGACGAAGGCTCGATCACGATCGACGGCGTGAAGGTCGATGCGCATTCGAAGCGTATCCACGAACTGCGGATGCGGGTCGGCATGGTGTTTCAGCGCTTCAACCTGTTCGCGCACCGCACGGCGCTCGAGAACGTGATGGAAGGCCCCGTGCACGTGCGGCGGATGCCGGCCGCGCAGGCGCGCGAGCAGGCCCGCGCGCTGCTCGACAAGGTCGGGCTCGCGCACCGGATGAATGCGTACCCGTCCGAGCTGTCGGGCGGCCAGCAGCAGCGCGTCGCGATCGCACGCGCGCTGGCGATGGAGCCGCAGGCGATCCTGTTCGACGAGCCGACGTCGGCGCTCGACCCCGAACTCGTCGGCGAAGTGCTCGGCGTGATGCGCGGGCTCGCGCGCGACGGAATGACCATGGTGGTCGTCACGCACGAGATGGGGTTTGCGCGCGAGGTGGCCGATCGCGTGTGCTTCCTGCACGACGGCACCATCTGCGAAAGCGGGCCCGCGCGCGACGTGCTCACGCAGCCGACGCATCCCCGCACGCAGGAATTCCTGCGTCGCCTGCTGGCGTCGGACGGCGCCGCCAACCCGGATCGACCATGAGCGAAAGGAAATCGGCACCCGCATGGCCCGACTCCCGGTGGCCGGATTCGCTGTGGGCGGCGACGGCCGTGCCGGCGCCTGACACCCCCGCGCTCGATGCGTCTGTGTCGTGCGACGTGGCGATCGTCGGCGCCGGCTTCACGGGTCTGTCGACCGCGCTCCACCTGGCCGAACGCGGCGCCAACGTGCGCGTGATCGACGGCGCGCAGCCGGGCTGGGGTGCGTCGGGCCGCAACGGCGGGCAAGTGATCCCCGGGCTGAAATACGACCCCGACGAACTGATCCGCCGGTTCGGCGACGAGGCCGGCGAGCAGCTTGCCGGCGTGGTCGGCGGCGCGGCCGACACGGTGTTCGACCTGATCGCGCGGCACGCGATCGATTGCGATGCGCGTCGCCACGGCTGGATCCAGCCGGCGCCGACCGCCGCGATGCTCGATACGGTCGCGCGTCGCGCGCAGCAGTGGGCCGCGCGCGGCGCACCGGTCGACGTGCTCGGCCGCGACGACGTCGCGCGGCGGCTCGGCACGCACGCGTACGCGGGCGGCTGGATCGATCGCCGCGCAGGCAGCGTGCAGCCGCTCAGCTACACGCGCGGCC